>PFVN01000055.1:0-267 GCA_002790635.1 Candidatus Moranbacteria bacterium CG_4_9_14_3_um_filter_42_9 | reverse complement strand
ATCCAGACATAAAACGAAGCAGGAGGACATCGCTCCTTGGCTTAACTTTCTTTTGGATGCGCTGCTGGAGCAAATCAAGAGAGCTAAGGGGATAATGGAAGAAGACCAGCCGGAGAAAATGCTTTCAGAAAAACAGCTGGCAATTTACCAGCTGTTTCAAACTGACACCGTAAGCGTTTCAGAAATCAGCAAGCTTCTCAAGGGCTCAATCCCGATGGCCACGATAAAACAGGCGTTATCGCGCTTGGTTGATTTGAAGTTGATTGA
>PFVN01000104.1 GCA_002790635.1 Candidatus Moranbacteria bacterium CG_4_9_14_3_um_filter_42_9 | reverse complement strand
AATGCCGTCCAAATTTCCTAAAATTCCTCGGCCGCGCGTAGTTATAGGAGTGCCCTCGGGGGTGACATCGGTTGAAAGAAAGGCCGTTGTTGACGCTGCTAAGCACGCAGGTGCACGCGAGGTGTTTTTGCTAGAGGAGCCGATGGCGGCAGCAATAGGGGCCGGTCTGCCTATCACCGAACCTAAAGGAACTATGATAGTTGATATGGGTGGGGGGACAAGTGAGATTGCAGTTTTGTCTTTGGGAGGGGTGGTTGTGAGCAAATCTATTAAGGTTGCGGGAGATGAGTTGGATCAGGAAATTGTCATGTATGCCAAAAATAAACACAACTTGTTGTTGGGGGAACGCTCAGCCGAAGAAATAAAGTTGGCGATTGGCAATGTTGCTGAGTTAGAGGGAGAATCCCATTACAAATCTGTTATGCGCGGTCGCGATCTTAAAACCGGTTTACCAAAATCCGTTGAGGTCACGCCCGAGGATATACGCGAGGTGTTACGGCCGGCAATACTTAGGGTCATAAGTGTGGTAAAGGACGCAATTGAGGACACACCGGCTGAACTAATGTCCGATATTGTTAAGGATGGTATGGTTTTAGCGGGAGGCACCTCGCAATTACGTGGACTTGAGAAGTTTATGGGCCAGGAACTGAGACTTCCGGTAAGGACTGCTGAAGATCCTATGACATGTGTTGTCAAAGGATGCAGCGCCGTTTTATCGGATAGGGGCCTACTTGCAAGAGTTAAAATTGCTTAAAAATAATAACTTATGCGCTATCTACTGATTAGTTTATTCTTACTTATTTTTGGCTATTTTGGGCTTTTAGCCCCATTACGGGATTTTGTTCTAACCTTTGTGTCTCCAATACAGTTTGGTTTGAGAAAAGTTGCGATAAACACCAAAGACACGTTTGTTTTTTTCAATAATGTTGACGAAGTTAGGGTGGAAAATTTAAGCTTGCTGGAAAAGACACGCGAACTCGAGGAGAAACTAACGATACTAGCTCTTGCCGAAAAGGAAAACGACTTCCTTAGAGACCAGTTAAAAATTCAGCATCAAAGCACTAAGCTTGAAAATGTGACTATTGCCGATGTCATCGGTAACCCTAATGATCTTACTCAGAGTACTTTGTTTCTAAATCAAGGTTTGAAGGACGGCGTTCGTGTAGGGGATACAGCTGTGATAAGTGGAGCTGTTGTCGGTACGATCAGAAATACCTCTTATAGCAGATCATCGATGGAGTTGATAACCTCAGTTAATAGTTCGTTTACAGTTTATGATTTGAACTCCGGATTATCCATAGAAGGTTTAGCAAAGGGAAAACATGGATCTTCAATTCTGGTAGAACGAATTTTGCCCTCAGAAAAAATTGAAACCGGAGACACCGTGTTAACTTCAGGTAGAGATGGGTTATACCCGCAAGGGTTAATCGTTGGTAAAATTACACAGATTATTTCGGATCCCGCGCAGCCGCTAAAAAAAGCATACGTAGAAAGCTCTGTAGATTTTGGGAAACTCAATAAAGTTTTGATCGTAAGGGAGAAGTAGCACTATGGACAATAAAAGATACTTATTGGTAATATTCGTGAGTTTTTTCGCTGCCATATTACAAACCTCGGTGTTTTACGAATTTTTTGGTCATTACTTAAACCCTGATTTGCTGATAGCTCTAGTCTTGGGCTTTATGTTAAATGCCGGCTATCAGTCGGCGTATTTGTCAGCGATTTTTGGAGGCGTGCTCTTAGATTTTTTGAACGCTAAAACCCCCGGTTTGAGTGCGTTTATCATCAGCCTGTATGTTTGGGTTTATTTCCAGGTCAGAGGATTTTATTTACACGGTGTTGCTGCTACGGCGATGTTTTGGGTAGTTTTAATCTATCTATACCGAATCGTTATTTCGGGTAGTTTGTTTTTTAACGTTAAAGTATTGATTAGCTGTTTACTGTCTGTAGCTATTGGGTACACAATTGCGTATTTTATGAAAAGAGGATATGAGAAGGTTAATCTCTGACGAAATAGGCGTTTCTGACGAAATAAAAGATTTCGGCGTAAACAATTTTTTTCCTAGAAGGCGCACCACGCTGGGAAAATCTTTGAAAAACGCGGTTTCTCCTGATTTTTTTGAAAACATTCAGCCCCAAAGTACAAAACTTGCCCACAACGCAACCGTTTGGCGAGCAGGGCTGCTGATACTGGTGGTTTTAATCGGGGGGTTGCTGTTTATAGCCAGAGCAATAAATCTTCAGTTAATGAGTAGCTCCTACTTTAAATCACTAGCAGCTGCCAACAGAACAAGAAAATCGGTCATTTTAGCGGAACGTGGTGTTATCTATAGCTCGGATAAACAAGTTTTGGCTCGAAACCGCCCTGCGTTTGCGCTGGAGCTTAATACGTCTTTGTGTGGCAGCATGTGTCATAGAATCGTATCCGGTTTGGCTAGCTACATAGACATAGATGCGGACGGCGTTGCCCAGCAGATACTTTCCGGAAAAACCAATATCCTTCTTAGTACAGATTTAGACCGCGAAAAAGTCCTATTCATAGAAACTAAGTTACAGCAACTTCCGGGCCTATCCATATTAGTGTACCCGATTAGGAACTTTTTATATCCGGAAGTTTTCGCACACTGCCTGGGCTATGTTGGTTTAGACGACGTATCTTTGCAACCCAAAGTGGTTGGCAAGACAGGTGTGGAAAAATCTTACGACGCTTTTCTGTCAGGGATTTCAGGCCAAAGCTTAAGTGAGGTCGATTCGACAGGCAAGAAATACACCATTGTTTCCCAAGAAGACTCTTTGCCCGGCAAAGATTTGCAGGTTTATTTGAATTTAGAATTGTCAAAAAAAGCTTATGAGTTGCTGAAAAAAGTTGTTGATGAAAAAAAAGCTAAAGCCGGTGTGGTTGTGGCGCAAGATCCTGGCACCGGAGGAGTTTTGGCTCTAGTGAGCTACCCAAGCTTTGACGCCAATAAGATGTCTGAGGGCATTAGTTTTTTGGAGTACAAAAAGCTAATGGATGATCCGGCGCATCCGTTTTTTAATCGCGCGATTTCGGCGGTTTATCCGCCGGGGTCGACGTTTAAAATGATAACCGCTTCGGCTGCTCTAAGTGAAAACGTGGTCACAAGATATACGACAATCTTTGACAAAGGGTTCATTGAGGTCGGTGGCTCGCGGTTCAATAACTGGAATCTGGCTGGTCATGGAGAAGTAGATATGGTAAGAGCTATCCAAGTCAGCAACGACACTTACTTTTACACTATTGGGGGTGGTTACGGCGGGGTTAGGGGATTGGGCATCGAAAAGCTTTCGAGCTG
>PFVN01000007.1 GCA_002790635.1 Candidatus Moranbacteria bacterium CG_4_9_14_3_um_filter_42_9 | reverse complement strand
TGTATCTTTTTGGATCCTTGTCCCGAAGTTCCAAGCTTCATAGGTTCCGGTGGACGCCCCGGACGGCACCGCCGCCATGGCCTTTACTCCAGATTCCAATTCCACTTCCACCTCCACTGTCGGATTGCCCCGGGAATCCAAAATTTCCCGGGCAAATATTTTTTTTATTGCAGACATAAAATTATGTTATATGTTATATGTTATATGTTATATGTTATATGCTTTTTGCTTTGTGATTATATTATATCACAGCTCAAAACAAACAAAAACAGGTCACTTTACCTGTTTTTAAGGAAATTTTTTACCTTTATTTCAGTGCGTTTAATGCTTCAAGTGTAGCTTGATTTTTTTGCTCTAGCATTTTGATTTTTTCGGCTCTTTTGTTAATGCCCCTTTGGATTGCTTCCATGGCCTCTTTTTTGTTTAGCTTAGAATATTCTGGTATGCCATCAGAAACATGCTGTCCATAAATTCTCCCCGATAAATACATATCATTTGATAACTTTTTTAGAACATCTGTATAATCGTCTGCCTCTTCGAGATTAATTGAAGGAACCTTCTCACACTCAACCTGAAAAAAGCACATTATATCGGTCTCAGCACTAGTATAATCATGAGTGCCTCTCGTTGCCTTTAATCTTTCAAATAACTCTTTAGCTTGGGCTACAAGCTCGTCTTCAGTTTTTTCACTCTGCTTATCCCGACCGGCCTGAAGTGTTTCGTATCTTTCTCTGCTCATTCTTGCTTCATCGACAGTCATCATTTTTTCACTTTTCTTTACTTCTTTATCGTTAGTGGCCGATCTATGTAATTCATTCATATTTTTACGACCGTAAAAAATTAAGTTCATTAAAACTTATTTTTATCCTACCACCCACCCAAGAAGTTAAATTCGCGCTTATCCGCAGTCGCGAAACGAAAAAACAGCCTATTTGGATACTTTTAAAATTTCCGCTCATTCCTTTCTTAATCATTTCAGTAGTCAAATTTATGCATATGCATAAATTTGACTAAAATATTTTATTTAGCTTGTGTGTTTGGCAATTATCCCCTCTTCAATGACAACTGCCCTTTCCTGCCTTGTTTTTAAAGCACTTTCCATGAAGAGCGTGTTTATAATTTGAACACTTTTTTCAGCTTACCCTCGTTTAAAAGCCGGCTTACTTCTAAAATTTCGACGTATCCTTGCACTTCATAGACTTCCGCGATAAATAAAATCTCATCTTCGCATTCATATGGATACACCCAAAGACTTTCCTGAAGTTTGAAAAACCCTAATTCTTTTACTTTCTGACGCAATGCGTTTCTTGCCTGGTTATAGATCTTCGGCTTTGTCGGTATATCAAACGCCAAAATTCTCCATTTTCCATCCCAAGATTTCGGCTTTTTTATTGACATTATTTTGAAACATAATTCTTTTATTTTTTCCTTTCCTTCGTTAGTTATTATTGCTTTCATCGTTTCATTCCCATCCTGAATTATTTTGAGATATTTCCTTCTTTTTAGATTATAAAAAGTATGTGTAATTTGTTTTTTCGAGTACTCTCTTGAACTTCTAATATCAGAAAGTGATGAAATAATGCCAGGAGCCGCCGCTCCTACAAAAAGAATTGGTCCTAACGCTAAAATAGCAATAATAAATTTAGCCGCTGTGGCGGGGATTGAATCATTTTCTACAAAAGACTCTAACATTTCTTTTATCCTCCCCTCCCGCTTGTTTTCCTGGCTATTTTTCTCTTTGTCAATAATCTTCATTTTATGTATTCTTCTTTGTTAAATTTATTCACGTGCATAAAAACAGCAAATGTTAAGTATAAATAAAAACTCTTTTTTATTAAGAATGGTAATTATTTATCGTATAAAACCTCGATTCCTGGTAATTTGTTACCACTCAAGTATTCCAGCATCGCCCCGCCGCCAGTGGAAACGAAAGAGATTTTGTCCATCGCGTTGTTTTCTTCCAAGACCTGAACTGATTCACCCCCGCCCACCAAAGTGTATGCGGGACTTTCAATGACCGCGCGGAGGATCTCCAGTGTACCGAAATCATAGGGTTTTTCCTCGAATTTTCCCATCGGTCCGTTCCAAATGATAGTTTTCGCGTGACTAATTATCTTCTTATATTTTTCCACTGCCTTGGGACCAATATCCAGTCCATCCTTGGCAAAATCTTCCGCCAAGACAACTTTAGATGAAAATTTTATTTTCTGTTCCTGGGCTTCCGCCGCGATTTTTCCACCAACTAAAACAAAGTCATAGTTTTTTTCCAGAATGTTAATGACTGGCAGCTTCGTTTCAATTTTGGCTCCGCCAATAATCGCCACCGCGGGATGAAGCGGATCAATTTTTATTTTATCCAAATTTTCGATTTCTTTCTGCAACCAGAATCCGGCATAACTTGGCAAAAGCTTGGCAACACCGGTGACAGATGCCTGGTCACGATGGCAGACGCTAAACGCATCATTGACATATAGGTCGAAATTTTTCGCCATATTCAATGCAAAAGCCGGATCGTTTTGCTCCTCTTCGGGATAAAATCTTATGTTTTCCAAAAGAAGAACTTCTCCATACCTGAGATTTTCCAGCATAACCGTGACTTTTTTGCCAATGCAGTCATTGAAATAGATAACTTTCTCGCCTAATATTTTTCCGACGGACTTGGCGATCTGCTCTAAGGAAAAAGCTGGGTCTTTTTTCCCGTCGGGCCGCCCAAGATGGGAAACCAGGGCAACTTTTGCATCCTTGTTTAATAGATATTTGAGGGTGTCGCGGGCCGCGTTGATTTTGTAAGACTCCAGCACTTCGTCGTTTTTGACCGCGACATTGAAGTCAACTCGCAATAATATTTTTTTATTCTCTAGATCGCTCACGTCTTGGATTTTTTTTAGTTCCATATTTTTTAAAATTATTTTATTTTACCCATTCCCAAAATTCCTATAATTACTCCCATAATTGCCATCACCGACGTAAAAATCCAGGCCCGCATCGTGATTTTTGGTTCTGGCCAACCCAAGGCCTCCAAATGATGGTGAAGCGGCGCAGCCAAAAAAACTTTGCGTTTGAACAATTTTTTACTAGTTATCTGAATTACTACGCTACCCGATTCCAAAATATAAATAAAAACAATCAAAAAAAGCACGAGGGCTGAATTAGTGAGCATAGCCATAACACCGAGCGTCGTCCCAAGCGAAATTGCACCCGTGTCACCCATAAAAAAACGGGCCGGATAAATGTTAAACCAGAGAAAAGCCAATAGGGCTCCGGATATGGCGGCCGAAAAAGCCGCCAAGTCCATTTTATTTTGAAAAAAAGAAATGACGGCAAAAGATGCAAAAGCAAAGAGCAGTATGCCCGCATTC
>PFVN01000018.1 GCA_002790635.1 Candidatus Moranbacteria bacterium CG_4_9_14_3_um_filter_42_9 | reverse complement strand
CGCCAAAACCATGGCCTCTATTTTGCCGCGTCTCACCGTTCCTGAGGCCTTAGAAGTGACCAAAATTTTTTCCGTTTCCGGACAACTGCCGCGCGGAACCGCTCTCATTACCCGGCGTCCTTTCCGTTCGCCGCACCATACTGCCAGTCCGGTTTCGCTTGTTGGCGGAGGAACTTATCCACGACCAGGAGAAGTCAGCTTGTCTCATCGGGGAATTCTGTTTTTGGATGAATTCCCAGAATTTTCCCGCAACGTTTTGGAAAATTTGCGCCAACCCCTGGAGGATGGCCTCATCACAATTTCCCGTGCTCAAGGGTCATTGGAATTTCCGGCCCGCTTTACGCTTATTGCCGCCATGAATCCTTGCCCTTGTGGCAATGCAACGGACCCGGAAAAGGCCTGCTCCTGTAGCCCGGCCAACATCATAAAATACCAAAGAAAAATTTCCGGACCGATTCTGGATCGCATCGATCTCCACGTCGAAGTCCCGCGGATAAAATTTGAAAAGCTGAATGAAGTTTATCAGGGCGAAGCGTCCGCTTCCATCCGGGAACGGGTTAGCCGCGCGCGCGCTGTTCAAGTGCAAAGATTTACCGGCCTGACAACGGTAACCAACAGTGAAATGGGCAGCGTTGAGATAAAAAATTTTTGTTTCCTCGACACCCCCTCGCTGGAACTGATGAAAAGCGCCGTTTCCCGTTTTTACTTGAGTGCCCGGGCATATTACCGTATAATCAAAGTCGCCCGGACTATCGCTGATTTGGAAGAAAGTCCGCAAATTTGTCCGCAACATATCGCGGAAGCGATTCAATATCGGTTTAAAACGGAATGACCTGAAAATTTCTAATTTCTAATTTTTAATTTCTAAACAATTTCCAATGATTTAATTTCTAAATTTTGAAATTGAAACATTGTTTGCAAATTTGAAATTAAAAATTGAAAATTAAGTCGCCCTTCTTTAGGATAAAAAATGTTTTTACTTTAGCCGTTTTGCTTTCGGTTTTGTTTTTCGGCTTTAAGCTTATCAATGCCTTAAATAAACCGAATTTTAACTTTAAAGAATCAGAAAAAATTATTTTTTTGAATGATGGCGGATTTAATTTCCATACAAAGACTTCCGCCCGGACTGTTTCTGAATTTTTGGATGAAAAAAAAATAAAATTGGCTGAACGCGATGACCTGACTCCGGATAAAGATGCTCTGCTGGGTTCCGGAACCACTATCGTAATCCAGAGAGCCATAAAAATAAAGATCCAGGTGGACGGGAAGACTATTGAAAATTGGACTTTGCAAAAAAACATTGGTGGAGCGATTGCTGAAAATAATCTAACTCTTGGCCGGCTGGATAAAGTTGAACCAAATATATCTTTTTCTCCGCGTACGGATACACCGATTATCATCACGCGGATCAATGTGGAAGAAAAAGTTATAACGGAAGATGTTGAATTCAAGACTGTCAGCAATACAGACAAGACCCTGAGTTGGCGGGAGAAAAAGATAACCCAGACCGGTGAAAAGGGCGTCAGAGAGGTAACATATCGCATCACCTACAAAAACGGCGAAGAAGTATCCCGCGTTGCATTGGAAAAAAAGATTACCAAGGATCCCATCACCGAAATTGTTACGCAGGGAACTTATATGAAACTGGGCAAAGCCGTCAAGGGCCAGAGCACTTGGTACGCCTGGAAAGGCGGCTTGTTTGCGGCCTCGACGAGCATTCCGCGCGGAAATTATGCTAAAGTAACTAATACTGCCAACGGCAAATCCGTTGTGGTCCAAATCAACGACTATGGCCCGCAAGGCAAGGGTCGCATCATTGATCTTGACAAAGTGGCTTTCGCCAAAATCGCGTCCATCGGCGCGGGAGTGATCGGGGTGAAAGTGGAAGAAGTTTTGAATTAATATTTTCCTAAAGCTCAACTAAAAAATTATTATGCCGACAAAATTAGGTCAAAATTTTCTACGCGATGAAAAGGTTTTGAAAAAAATCATCGCAGCTGCTGATTTAAAAGCAGACGATTTCGTGATCGAGATCGGACCGGGCGAAGGGGTTTTGACGGAGGAGCTGGCTAAGCGTGCTGGAAAAGTCATTGCAATTGAAGTAGATGAAGTGTTAAGTAAATTGTTACGTAACAAGTTTAGTAACAAAAAGAATGTTGAGATTATTAACGAGGATATTTTAAAAATAAATTTTTCTGAATTAGCTACGAGCTACAAACTACAAGCTATAGGCTATAAAATTGTTGCCAATTTACCATATTATATAACTTCGCCCATCATCAGATTATTTTTGGAAGCGGACTGTCCGCCAAGAGAAATGATTCTGATGGTCCAGAAAGAAGTGGCGGAGCGCATCGTGGCCGGACTCGGAAAAATGAGTATTTTGGCTGTTTCCGTGCAATATTACGCCCATCCGGAAATGCTTTTTACAGTCAGTAAAAATGCTTTTTTTCCAGTGCCGGAAGTGGATAGTGCGATCATTCGCGTAACGCATATCGTAAATCGCGTATCGCAAAATAAAGAAGATGTTAAGGACTTTTTTAGGGTTGTGCGCGCCGGATTTTCCGCCAAACGCAAGATGTTAGTCAATAATCTCTCCAGCAGTTTTCATTTGGATAAAAAAGAAGTGGAAGAAAAAATAAAAAAAATCCCGCTTAGCGGGAAAGTCAGAGCGCAAGAATTGAGCGTTGAGGAGTGGAAAAAATTGACAAAATTATTTGGATAATTTTGTCATCCTGAGCGCAGCCGAAGGATCTAATTACCTGCCTGCCGACAGGCAAGGATTCCTCGACAGGCTCGGAATGACATTCTTATAAAAAAACGATCTTCATCAAAATCAACCCATAGGCGCCGACCGCAGCTAAGATCCACCAGAATAAAAGATGCGGTTTTATTTTTCGGCTGGTGATAATCAGATAAGAAGCTCCGCCAAACAAAATCGCCCACCAGAAAAGTCGCAGCTCATTCAGCAAGAAAACACTCAGCATAAAAGAAATGAAAACACCAGCCGAAACTACTAATCGTCCTCCGCTTTCACCAAGCAAGACCGGAATCGTCCAGACACCATATTTTTTGTCACCTTCAATATCCTTAAAGTCTTTGATTGGGAGCGAAAGCGTCAGAGCGGTTGAGATTAGCAAGATTACTCTCCAGGACAACCCGGTTAAATTTTTGTCTCCGGAAAAAAGAAAGAAGCCGACAAAAAGAATCAACAATGAAGCTATCGAGCTTATAAAAGTAGCGACTCCGGGAAATTTTTTCAGTCGATATGGCTCAGCAGAGTATGCCCAAGCTAGAAATT
>PFVN01000067.1 GCA_002790635.1 Candidatus Moranbacteria bacterium CG_4_9_14_3_um_filter_42_9 | reverse complement strand
CTATATTGCGAGCGCAGCCGGTTCGGCCAAGGCGATCCATCTCGCGGGAAATGATCTATATCTTATCAGATTCAAAAAATCTTTGGCGTGGTTTTTGGAAAAAAAAGGTATAGAAATCTGGTCGGCGGAAAAAAACGAGGCACTGCCAATTTTTTATATCGGCAAAACCGATGAAGACAAGAATTTATCCGAGGCAACGATAAGCGGCAGAGCGGTGGACGATTTCAGGAAGTTTAATAAAATAACCATATATAAACTAAAAGCGGCAAATTAAAATAAGTGCTCGAAAAAATCAAAAATAAATTAAAAACGACGCCGAAGCACGTTTGGATCCTGATCGGAATAATTCTAGTCGGCATTTTTTTGCGAACGTATAATTTTCACGATTGGCTGGACTTCCGATTGGACCAAGTCCGAGACGCGACTTTAGTCGGCGAGGTGGTGGAAGGGAAGGCTCCTTGGCCGGATTTCGGCCCCACCATGCGAAAGTCCGGGACCGCCAAAGACGCGTTATTCCGTATCGGGCCGGCTTATTACTACATGCAGATATTTTCGGCCAAAATCTTCGGCAATGAACCGGCCAAAATGGCCTATCCGGACTTGTTTTTTTCCATCCTTTCTATCCCGTTATTCTACGTTTTTCTGAATAAATATTTTCAACGGAAAAACGCGATGGTTTTGACGACGATCTATAGTTTTTCATATTTTTCGGTTCTTTATTCCCGCTTTGCTTGGAATCCAAACAGCATCCCATTTTTCGTAATCTTATTTCTACTAGCTCTTTACGAATTTTTGAGTGGCGAGGGAAAAACGCATCGGGGCTGGATAGCGGCAGCCGGGATGGCCTTGGGAATCGGAATCCAACTGCACGCCATCCTTTTTGTCCTCTTGCCAGTGGTCGCATTTTTAACTTTCGTTTTTTTGATGAAAAAAAATCGGCAAACGTGGAAGAAATGGGCAGTTGTTTTTCTGATCGCGTTAGCGTTGAACCTTGGACAGTTTGTCAGTGAGATTAAAAGCGGTTTTGCCAACACAAAAATTTTACTCAACACCCCGGTCAACAGCGCTTCGGATGGAGAGAGTTTATTGGTAAAAGTGGAAAACGCAATCAGTTGCCATTTTGAAGCTAATGGGTATATTTTGTCTTCTGCGGGGCAAGATACCTGCGCGCGCTGGTATTCTAAAATTATGCAAGGGGAAAGAATCACCAAATTACATAAAGGACCGGGATTTTGGGCAGGCATCGGGTTTAGTTTTTTATTTTCTATCTTCGGCTACGTCTTGTTGCTCTTTCGGCTTGTCCGTGAAAAAGAAAAAAAGAAAAAATATTTTCTAGGTCTGATCGGAACATTTTTGGCGCTTTCTTTCTTGGTCATGGTGCCAATAATCAGCTCGGGATTTTTGGAATTCAGATATCTCATCCATACATTTTTCGCGCCTTTTATCCTGCTCGGCCTATGGCTGGAATTTATTGCGGCGAAAAATAATAAAGTGTATCCGGTATCGGTGGCTTTGGTCTTGGCGTTTTTGCTGCTCACGAACGGCATCGCGCTCCGATCAAAAGCCGCAGAGCTTTCATCGGGAAACGGGAGCGACGATAATTCGGTATTTTTGGGCGAAGCCGGATCAGTGGTTAATTATCTGAGCGCTAATTCCGGCAACTCAAAAACAGCCTATTTTTCTGGGGAGGGCGTGTATGTTAAAAACTTTTTTCAACCTTTTTCATATTTGGCCAAAAAGCAGAACTTCGATCTGGTGCAGGCGCAGGATCTTGACAAGTTACCGACGGATGGAGCGGTTTTTTACATTCGGGGAAAATCTGATCGGATCGCTAATGAAATAAGAGGCTATTCAGTTGAGGATTATAAAAAATTTGGGCAGGTGGTTATTTATAAGTTAAAATGACATTATGATGGATAGCATAGTAAAAAAAATAAAAATGTTTCCTAGGTATTTATGGATTCTTCTGGCTATTATTTTGTTAGGAGTTTTTTTGCGTACTTATAATTTCCATGACTGGCTGCGATTCAATGCCGATCAATCACGGGACGCGACACTGGTGGGTCAGGTGCTGGAAGGCAAGGAATCTTGGCCGATGCTTGGCCCGAAAGCCGGTGGGACCAACTTCAGGCTGGGCGCCGCTTTTTATTATTTTCAAATCGGGGCGGCTAAGATCTTCGGCAATTATCCTGATAAGATGGCCTATCCGGATCTGTTTTTTTCCATTTTGTCAATCCCGCTGCTTTTTTTCCTGCTCAAGAAATATTTCACTCCGAAAATGTCGCTGGCGCTCACTGGGCTCTATACCTTTTCTTTTTACGCGGTGAAATATTCCCGTTTTGCCTGGAATCCCAATTCGGCGCCTTTCTGGACGATGTTATTTTTATACGCGCTTTTGGAAATATTTACCCCTCCACCAAAATTTCCTAAACAAATAACCGCTGGTGAACCGAATAATTTTTTGGTAGGGGTTTTTGATTCCAGCGGCCAGAAAAAAATTTGGTGGTCGGTGGCGGCGGGCACGGCCGTGGGAATTGGCGTGCAACTCCACACTTTTTTGCTGGTAGTGATGCCGCTCATAACCATCGGATATTTTGTCTATCTCGCGATCAAAGGTAATAATCTGTGGGAAAATTTTTTGATGGTTTTTTTGATTTCCATTTTTTTGAATGTCCCGCAGCTGGCGAGTGAAATGAAAACCGGCGGAGAAAACGCCAGAGCTTTGTTTAAGGGAGCTGAGACTAAAAAAGAAGAAAAGTCATTTTTGGCAAAAATTGGCCGGAATGGTGAATGCTTCATGACTGCCAATGTTTTTACTATTTCTGCCCTGGGAAGCGCGGATAAGTGCGATTTTTTGACGGCTAAAAACAAAAATGCGGCAGTAGACGGAATTTTGGGCGGGTTGCTGTTTTTGGGCGGTATGGGCCTCGGAATCTGGCGGCTGATCACAGAGTCAGATGGGAGTAAAAGGCGCTTCTTGGGGCTAATTTTGGCCTATACAGGCCTCCTGTTCATTTTTATGGTGCCAGTTGCCTATGAAATAACATTGCGCTATTTTCTGATTTTAGCCTTTCTACCTTTTGTCCTTCTGGGCTGGTGGCTGGAATTTTTGGAGAAAAAAATTCAAAAATACGGCTTTCTTTTTTGCTTGACGCTGATTGTTATTTTAGCGGGAATAAATCTGCGTTCAGTTCAGCAAAACTTTTCCACTCTGGCC
>PFVN01000032.1 GCA_002790635.1 Candidatus Moranbacteria bacterium CG_4_9_14_3_um_filter_42_9 | reverse complement strand
CCAGCCATTTTTGACTATATTCGCGCGGATCAAATTCCAGAGTCCGCCAGCGATGCAAAATTTTACCCGGATAGTTTTTGAGAAAATTTTCTTCGAGCGGCTGTTCTGTTTCTGGTGTGTTGTCTTTCTGTGAAAGAAATTTTTCAAATTGGACTTCCTTTTCACTCCGGGGTTTTTTTGGGAAAATGTCCATAATTTTTTTTGTTGTTTATTATAATCATATCTATGGTATCATAGTTACCCCATCAGAAGCAAAGCAAAGCGGAAACAGCACTCTTGTCGAATCTAAGATTGCCCCCAATGAGTTTACTTGAATTAAAAGCTTTGCAAAAAATAAAAGCTTATAGTGTTTGCGCTAACGTTTAACCAAAATTGCTCCTAACGGGGTTTACAGACCGCAATCTTGTTGATATCATTTTAATGCGATAACTGAAGGGCGGCTGAGTCCCGCCAGAGGGCGGGCAGGGATTTAAGGCAGCGGCTTGCCCCATAGAAAAGCGGAAGGGCGCCTGATCACTACTTGCAATAGGTTTCCTGGCATAGCAATAACTTCTGTGGTATACTGGACTGGTGGCTGAGCAATATCAAAGAAATCCAAATACGAAATGCATTATTTGCAACAAGCCTATTTACAGGAGACCCGTGGAATTGCAAAGAAGCAACGGCCGTGTATTTTGTGGAATGGCCTGTTATGGCATTTCGTGCAGGAAAGAAAATCCATGTTTAGTATGCGGGAATCCGATTTTGGCAAGTCTTAATAAAAAAACCTGTAGCAGGAGTTGCGCAAACAAGCATCGAACGGGCATCCAATATAAAATTAATAGACCTCGCGACAAAGTTGTTTCAGAAAGGGCTTTAAAAATTAGATTAATAAAAGAGCGAGGAAGAGTGTGCGAGAGATGTAGTTATGATAAAATTGAAATATTACAAATTCATCACAAAGACCGAGACAGAAGTGATAACAGTTTGCGCAATCTAGAACTTATTTGTCCAAATTGTCATTACGCAGAACATTACCTAGAGAAAAGCTGGTTGAAAAAGACGAAAAAGGAAGGGTCGGATAATGGTTATTCCACCAGTCTTGAAAACTGGAGTCCTTCACGGGGCTTGTGAGTTCGAGTCTCACCCCTTCCGCTTTTATGATTTAGAACCGGAATATTTATAGCTCTTTTTCAGTACTACTGTTGTGTGGAAAAACAGTTTATCTTTCGCCAGTACAAAAAATATGAAAACTTTAGTTATCTACTATTCTCTCGAGGGCAACACCAAGTTTATTGCTCAAAAAATCGCGGAAGGTGTCGGGGCTGATATTTTGGAATTGAAGCCGAAAAAAGAAACCGTGAAGCCGCATAGCCTCAGCAAATATTTTTGGGGCGGCAAGCAAGTCATGACGAAAGAGAAGCCGGAACTTTTACCCTTCGGTTACGATCCGCAAGACTATGACCTGTTGTTCATCGGCACGCCGGTCTGGGCTTGGAATTTTACGCCGCCACTGGGCACATTTTTTTCTCAAGTAAAGTTGACCGGCAAAAAAATCGCCCTGTTTTGCAGTTGCGGGGGAGCTAAGAATAACACTTTGGAAAATATGGAAGCGGAGCTTGCCGGAAATAAAATCGTAGGAAAAATCGATTTTAAAGAACCGCTGAAAAACAATCAGGGAGAATGCGCCGAGCAGGCCAAGCGCTGGGCAATTGAAATAATTTCAAGCTTATAAAAATATGAGTTGGTTTTGGATAGCACTAGCCGCTCCCGCGCTCTGGGGAATGGTCAATCACGTCGATAAATTTATCATCAGCCGGTATTTTTCCGGCAAAGGAGTTGGCGCATTGGTCATTTTTACTAGTCTTAGTGGACTTATTGCGTCCATTTTTATTTTGCTTTTTAATTCCGCCGCAATATCACTAGGCGCTAAAAGCGCTATTATTATCGCGTTTAATGGGGCGTTGCTGGTAGCCTCTTACATTCCATATTTGCATGCGCTAGAAAAAGAAGATGCGTCAGTCATAACGGCGCTGTTTCAATTAATACCGGTCTTTGGTTATTTTCTCGGGCTAATCTTTTTAGGAGAGAGATTAACTCCAGTTCAAATTATCGCTTCATTCCTTATAATCGTGGGTGCGGTAGTAATATCTCTGGATATTTCAGGCAGTATGAATCTCAAAGTCAAACCCTTTTTGCTAATGGCTCTTTCTGCTTTCATGATTGCGGTTAATGCGCTTATATTTAAAATTATTGCGGTTGAGGAAAATTTTTGGGGAACTGCATTTTGGGAATATGTTGGAGCTTTTACTTTTGGGCTGCTATTGTTTTTATTCGTGCGTCTATACAGGAAACAGTTTGTTGAGACTGTTCGGAGAGGCAAAGGAATGATTTTTAGTCTGAACATTTTTGCCGAACTATTAAATGTTTGTGCTAAACTATTGGCCAACTTTGCTAGTTTGCTAGCGCCGCTGGCTCTGGTCTGGGTTGTTAATGGATTTCAGCCGATGTTGGTTTTTGTCTACGGACTATTATTGACCTTATTTATTCCACAATGGGGAAAGGAAAAAATCGAGCGGAAAGTTCTTGTTCAGAAAATTGCTTCGATCACGCTGATTTTTACCGGAGTTTATTTTCTTCTTAAATAAGTTTTACATAAAATCAAAAACACCGTTTTCTGCGGTGTTTTTGATATCGTAAATCCGAAGTCCCAACACCAACTTTTACAACAACAATGCGCGAAGCATATATTTAATAAATATCTTGTTAAAATACGTGCTTGTTCTTGGTACGAAAAAGTTGGTAAGGGATAAAATTAGTAACGATTTCTTTGTCCTCCACCGAAATCCCTTCTCGGGCCTCGGTCTTTCATCCTCTTCTTATTGCACTCGTAGCAATACAGGTTTCCATAGGTTCCGTCTTCTTTCTTGGTCGGTTCGAACGGAAGTTGGGTAATCGCAGTGCCACATTCGGTGCAAGTTATCCCCAAAGAAGTAATGTCAAACATTTGTCTTTGCGGACGACTATTGTCTTGATAAGCCATTTAAGTGTAGTCACCTCTCTTTCTAGTCCTGCCACTCATAAGTGACGGGATTGTGGTGACTTACTCTTATATAGCTTACCTTAATTTGTGTAAAACTAAGTTCACCCCCACACCAATTGCTTCGACTGTTTTCACATGGATTCTATGCGTTCAATGCAATTGGTGTGGGGGAATACTAATTCGATACATTCACCTGGACAATATACTAGCATATCCTGACAAGGGCGTCAATGG
>PFVN01000090.1 GCA_002790635.1 Candidatus Moranbacteria bacterium CG_4_9_14_3_um_filter_42_9 | reverse complement strand
CCAAAATTGCCTATAACGCTTCAGCTGATCTGATGACCCACTCCATTCGTCATTTAGTAAGGCTGCCCGTTGCTTTTCATAAAAGCAAAAAAATTGGCGAGATTATTCAGCGTTTTTCCCGCGCGGACCAATATTTGTATTCCTTGGTCGAGCAGGGAATTTTCGGAACAATTCCAGCCTTAATAACATCCTTCTTGGCTTTCGCGGTTATTTTTTGGATCAAATGGCAGCTCGCTGTTCTATATTGTTTTTTTGTAGTGGTCTATGTACTCTTAACAATCAAGAAAATTGAACCAGTCATCAGTTATCAGAAAAAAACGAATAAAGTATTCGAAAAAGTTTATGGTGATATTTTTGATCGAACGCCCAACATCGTGAACATAAAATCTAATACCACGGAAGAGCTGGAAAATCGCCGGAACATTAAAAATTTCAAAAAAGGATTTATTTTCAATAATAAACATATTGAGATGTGGATGAAACTATCCTTTTGGCAAGAGATCATATTTTCATTCAGTTTCGCTTTTATATTTGGTATGGGAATTTATTTTATTGCAATTGGAAAAATTACCATCGGCCAATTCGTGGTTCTTCTGGCCTATTTAAATATGTTTACGTCATCCATAAACAGCCTGGGTTGGCAGTATAAGCAGCTGCAGGAGGGGATTGTAGCGATTATTCGATCTGAAAAAATTTTTGAAGAAATTCCGGAAAAATACGACGATCCGGAGGCGATTGAACTACAAGATTGTGTGGGAGCGGTAGAATTTCGTCATGTCACATTTTCCTACGAAAAGCAGCACGTGTTGGACGACATTAGTTTTAAGGCACCGGCCGGTAAGATCGTGGCCATTGTTGGAAAAAGCGGGGTAGGCAAGTCAACCCTGGTCAGACTGATCTCGCGCTATATGACACCCGAAAAAGGTGGCATATTCCTGGATGGTACCGATACAAAAAAAATAAAGCTGAAAAATCTTCGGAATCAGATTGCTATTGTGCCGCAGGAAATCGATCTATTTAACGATACAATTAAAAATAATATCGCGTATTCAAAGCTCGGCGCGACAAATGAAGAGATAATTAACGCTGCTAAAGTTGCGCATTGCCACGAATTCATTGAAAAATTTCCCAGAAAATACGAACAGATGGTTGGTGAGAAAGGAGTGAAGCTTTCGACCGGCCAAAAACAGCGGGTGGCCATCGCGCGGGCGATTTTGCGCAATCCGAAAATTTTGATCTTGGACGAAGCGACGAGTGCGCTCGACAGCGAGTCGGAAAAATATGTGCAGGAAGCTCTGGTGGAAGTCATGAAAAATCGCACAACTTTTGTCATTGCGCACCGCTTGAGTACCATCCGCAAAGCCGATTTGATCTTGGTGTTGGAAGGCGGAAAAATTGTCGAATCAGGCAATCATCAGGAACTCATCGAGCACGGCGGAGTTTATCGAAAATTGAGCGAACTTCAGCAAATAAGCGTGTAAAGAGGTCGCTTGACCCCCGTTAGAGACCAGATAATAAAATATCTGGTTTTTTCAATTATATCAGGCATTTGTATAAAGGTCTCTAACGGGTTTGACAGACTAAATGGCTTTTTATATAATCTAAATGCATACTAATTAGGTAGGTATTAACATAATTAATAAAATAAAAACAACTATGGAAAAACAAACCCGGGTGCTTTCCAGGGAACACGAAGCAATTCTCAAGGTTATCAAAGCCCTGGAGCGCGAGCGCGACGAATTGAAATCAGGAAAGAAAGTCAATGAAGAATTTTTTGATAAGGCGCTAGAGTTTATTAAAAATTACGCGGATAAATTCCATCATGCCAAGGAGGAGAACATTTTGTTCGTTGAATTTTGTAAAAACGCACATAAAGCGCATTGTAATCCAGTAGAGCAAATGCTTTATGAGCATAAACTAGGCAGGGAATTCGTAAAAGGCATGGAAATCGCTATGAAAGAAACGGATCTGGACGGTATTGTGAAAAACGCAGAAAGTTATGCTAATTTATTGGAAGAACATATTTTTAAAGAGGACACGATTCTCTATCCAATGATGGATGAAGTATTTGATAAAAAAACCCAGCGATTAATAGCGGAAAATGCGCAGGCAGCCGAGAAAAAATTTAAAAAAGAAGATTTGGAGCGGTATTTGGCGTTCGCTAATAATCTAAAAGGATAGTTTTAAATAAAAAATAAAAATATTGTGCAAAATGTCATGAAGAATGTTGCAATTAATTGGAAAAATATTAAAAACCTCATCGGATATTCCGAGCAGGGGATTGTTAGCAAGGAAATTTTTAAAAATGGCAAAGTTGATGCCACGCTTTTTTGCATGGCCGAAGACACCGCAATTTCGGAGCACACTTCCACCAAGGAAGGGGTTGTCTATGTGCTGGAAGGCAAGGGCATATTCACTTTGGAGGGAGAAGGCATAGCTATGGAGCCGGGGGTGATTATTTCAATGAAAAATAATGCCGTGCATTCGATAAAGGCGCAAAAAAACACATCCTTCATTTTAATATTAGTAAAATAAACCCATGAAGTTTTCCACTAGAGCTGAATATGGCCTCAAGGCCATGGCTAATTTGGCTAAGGATTTTCCAAGGCAAAAAACGGTCAGGGATATTTCGAAAGAGGAAAAAATTTCCGCTAAATATCTTGAGCGGCTGATGGGATGGTTACGGAATAAAAATTTAGTTCAAAGCCACAAAGGAAAAAGCGGTGGATATATTTTAGCCCGCAACCCCGCAAAAATAAAAGTCGGGGAAATAGTGGAAATTTTGGAGGGGCCAATCTCACCAATGGGATGCGTAGGAAAAATTTGCGCATTAGAACATAAATGTTCTTCTAGCTTCGTTTGGGCGAAAGTCGGAGTGCAGATCAAAGAAACTCTTTACGCAATCAAATTAAGTGACTTAATTTACACCAAAAAATAAACTTATGGCAAAGAAAATATATCTAGACTACGCGGCCACAACGCCAATGGACAAAGAGGTTTTCAGCACAATGAAACCATATTTCAGCGAGAAATTCGGCAATGCTATGTCCATCCATAGCTTCGGGCAGGAGGCGCTGGCGGCGATCGACAAGGCCAGGAGTGCGTTGGCCGAATTCCTCCACGCAACTTCCGCCGAAATAATTTTTACCAGCGGAGCTACGGAATCAAATAATCTGGCAGTGAAGGGGATCATCAAGTCCTACCAAACACAATCCGGCAGTCAAAAGCGCAAACCGCATATAATCACCACTTCTTTTGAGCATCACTGCGTCCTCTATGCGTGCCGTTCAATGGCCAAAGAAGGACTGGCTGAAGTTACGTATGTGAAGCCCGGCAAAGACGGATTGATAAAAGTCGCTGACATCAAACGGGCGATCCGGCCGAACACAATTTTGGTTTCCGTCATGTATGTCAACAATGAAATCGGGACTGCCCAGCCGATCAAGGAAATAGGCAAGCTTATAAAATTAACCAACGACCAACGACCAACGACCAACCACAAAATTATTTTCCACACGGATGCAACTCAAGCCATAAATTATTTTGATTGCAATATTGACAAGCTGGGGGTCGATTTACTTTCCATGTCTGCTCACAAAATTTACGGGCCGAAAGGTGTTGGTATGTTGTATATCAGAAAGGGGACTCCCATCAGACACATCCAGGATGGTGGAGATCAAGAATATCGGATGCGGGCGGGGACGCATAATGTTGCGGGAATTGTTGGTCTCGGAAAGGCGATTGAACTCGTAACTCGTAACGCGAAACGTGAAACGCCGAGAATAAAAAAATTGCGGGATTATTTGATTAAGAGAGTGCTGAAAGAAATTCCGAAAGTCAAATTAAACGGATCGAAAATAAAACGCTCGCCGAACAACGCTAATTTCACTTTTGCTGATGTGGAAGGGGAAGGTCTGATACTGTCGCTTGATATGGAGGGAATTGCGGCCTCAACTGGTTCGGCTTGCTCTTCCGGAGCTCTCACGCCGTCCCATGTCCTGCTCTCCATCGGTCTCAAGCCGGAGGAAGCGCATGGATCGCTCCGGATGACCCTTGGCAAATATACAACCAAGCAGGATATAGAAATTGCTGTAAATAAGTTGAAAGCTGTCATTGGGCGGCTCAGAAAAATTTCCGGGCGAGTTTTAAGCGATTATTATTCAAAAAAATAAGTTTGTTTTCCACGAATATACAAATCTTGCTACAAATTTGCAATTGAACCAAAAAATATTTGTGGATTATTAAATAATTTGTAGATTCGTTGGGAGTAATTTAAATAAATACAGGAAAATCATATGCAATATTCAAAAAAAGTTTTAGAACATTTCGCTCACCCGCATAACCAGGGGGTAATGAAAAATCCATCCGGAACGGGAATGGTCGGTAATCCGGTCTGCGGCGACTTGATGAAAATTTATATCAAAGTAAAAAAAGACAAGCAGAAAGGCGAGATCATTGAGGATATAAAGTTTGAGACACTAGGATGTGCCTCGGCCATTGCAACTTCTTCAATGATCACGGATTTAGCTAAAAACAAAACCCTAAAGGACGCGCTAAAAATAACCAGAGATGATGTAGCAGATCATTTGGAGGGATTGCCGCCGATAAAAATGCACTGCTCTAATCTGGCGGATGACGCACTGCACGCGGCCATTAAAGACTACGAAAAAAATAAAAAATAACTTTTATTTTTCACTTTATACTTTCAAATTTTAACTTCGAAGCATGGCTTATCGCAACACTCCCAAACTTGCCTTTCCACTAAAAGAGATGCAAAACGTCGCGGATGATTTTCGGCAAAGAAATGTTTATGACAAAAAATATTGGGGGATCCATCTGGGAGTAGACATAGCGGCGCCAGCAGAAACCGAAGTGTTTTCTGCCGGTCGCGGCGTAGTTGTTTATTCAAAACTTCATCCGGGAGAATTTTCTCCGGACGGAAAAATAATAAAAAGAAATTGGGGCGGCATCATCATCATCGCTCATAAAAATTTAAAAGAAAAGAAAATTTTTTATTCGCTCTATGGGCACCTGGGAAAGCGCTACGTAAAAAAAGGGGGCGGTGTGGAAATAGGGGAGTTGATAGGAAAGATCGGCAAATCAATGACGGAATCCAATGGCATCTGGGAGGATGAACATCTGCACTTTGCGATTTATGACGGACCATATCACGCTAAAGTTTTACCGGGATATTATAATGAGGAAGAAAAAAATACCAACTTAAAATTTTGGCAAGACCCTTTTGATTTTATAAAAAAATATAACTCGAGACACGTCCAACTATAGAGGCAGGTCCGCAGAGGAGTGAGTGTAAAGCTAGGCTTAAAAAGAAACTTAAAATGTCGCACAATATATCTTTTGCGACCTTATACTTTATTTAAAAAAGGCTTATATAAAAGGAAGTCTTTTTAGTTGTATATAATAGCCTGGTCAAGAATGGTCCCGCTAGCCGGACTCATCGCTCCCATCAAAGCTTTAGAAGTTCCCAGATATAAATTTGCACCGAAGTAGGGATCATGGACAACATAATCTTTGGAGTCCTTATTATGAATAACAACATAATGTCCTCCCCCACCCTTGGTTTTTTTGATAAATACGATGACCGGATGGCCGGCTTTGATCGAAGCATCAACTCTTGACCAATTTACTCCCGAGTGTGCGACTGAAGATGCCAGCTGAATGCCTGGACTCCACGAGCCGGGCCATTGGATCAAATCATAGGAAAATATGTTTTGCTTGGCCATCTTGCCTGGATCGATGCTGGCTCCATAAAACTTGAAAACCATAGAAAGGGCTGAGACAGCGCACCCGTAACTCTTCATAAGGGTTCCTGAGTTGCCAATTGTCTTGTTTCCCCAGCGCGGATCTCTTTGTGAAAAATACCAGCTAGTTGAGGCTTGATATTTTGCGTCCGGCTTGGGATAGTTTCCGACGCTAGCCAGGACATCAGCAGCATTGCCTGATGCGTCAAAGTTAAAAAGCTCCAGTTTCTGTTCTTCAACTCGCGCCAAAAGAGCCTGGTATTTTTTCTCCTCGCCTTGAGTTTTTGACAATAGTGATCCTTTTTGTATTTCTGTTGACTGCAAATCGTATTTTTTGTCTTCCAGCTGCAATTTTAGCTTTTCATTTTCCAGCTTTACGCTGGACAGCTTATTCTGTTCAATCTCCAGCTCTTTTTTTCCTTCTCGGATAGTTGCCAAGACATCCTTGACTCGCCCGCTTGTTTGCCCGATAAAATCAGGTTGATTCAAAATATCCGAAAAGTTTTTATTCAGTAAAACAATATTAAGAACGCCGTCTTGATAATCTTCATAATATAATTGCATCAATCTTTCCAGGAGCGCCGTTTGGTATTTGATCAGTGCCTCCTTAGCGACTATCTGTTTTTCAAAATCCGCTATCTGCTCGTCCAGTATGTTGACCTTAGTGAGTGTTATGGCCAGGCTTTGCTGGTTTCTTGACTGTTCCAGATTTATAATCTCCATTTGCTTTTGCAAGGTGTTCTGCTGCTTGTTTTTTATATCAATCAGGTCCTGGTAGGCCTGAGCCTTTTTTTCCAAGTCGTCGCATTTATCATGAGCATCTCCGGTCAGCAAAGCGCAGTCCGAGCCCGCAGCGCGCTGAATATTTTGACTACCGATGGCTATCATAATCAGCAAAAACAGCCCGATTGCCAGCAGATAGTTGAGCTTTTGTATTTTGATATTTCTCACCTTTTCCATTGTTTCGGGTTAAGTTTAGGCTCAGCACACTCACAAAAAACCTTTGAAATCGACCTTAGTGGTTATTATAGCACAAAAAACAACTTATTTCAAGTCAAATGTCTTTTTTATGGCTAAATAAAGCCTTTTTAACGCTTCGCTTCGTCCCAAAACCCAGGCGACTTCAAAGGGTGATGGAGATTTTTGTTCTCCAGTCAGGGCGGCGCGGAGTGGCCAAAGTAGATCTCCCCGTCCGCCTGCAACGCTATGCGTAGCATTGCGGGCAGGCTTGTCACCGGCCGCTTGCAACAGGTTTTTTTCCAAATTTTCTCTTGTCCAGTCGTCATCCGAAATATTTTCCAAAACACTTATGGATTTTTCCAGCGAGGCCGTTAACTCTTTATCGGTAATTTTTTTCCACCGCAGAAGCTCTTTATCATATTTGATATCCGTAAAGAAAAATTTATTATGCTCCCCTACTTCGGATAAATTTTTCAAGCGATCCTGTTCAATCGTCAAAACTTTTTTCAAATATTCTTCTGATTTTTTTTCTTCCGACGCGTTTTGGTAAAAATATTTTTGCGCAAAAAATTCCATAGAATTTTCATACAATTCATTGAGAGGCAATTTTTTGATATACTCGGAATTCAGCCAGTCCAGCTTCTGCAAATCGAATACCGCACCTCCTTTATGCACATGCTCCAAATCAAATTTTTTGATTAATTCTTCCAGTGAAAATATCTCTTGAGTGCTGCCCTCGCCTGGATTCCAGCCAAGTAGCGCAACAAAATTTATGATAGCCTCTTTCAGATAGCCCTTAGCGATATAATCTTCCACGGCCACATCGCCCTGTCTTTTAGAAAGCTTGGAGCGATCGGGATTGAGAAGCAGCGGTAGATGAGCAAATTTCGGAATTTCCCAGCCGAAAGCTTGGTAAAGCAAAATATGCTTCGGCGTGCTGGGCAGCCATTCCTCACCGCGAATGACATGCGTTATCTCCATCAGATGATCATCCACCACATTAGCCAAGTGATAGGTCGGAAACCCGTCGGACTTGAGCAGAACCTGGTCATCGATATTGCTGGTCTCAATTGAAACTTTTCCTCTTACTAAATCAGCAAATTCAATTTTCTCGTCCGTTGGGATTTTGAGACGGATCGTGAAAGGACAATTGCTTTTCAGATTTTTGTTGATTTCCCCCTCGCTTACATTTTGAAGGCAAAAACGGTCATACATCGGCGCTTGTTTTTTCGCGCGCTGTTCTTCTTTTAGTTTTCCCAGTCTTTCGGGCTCGCAGAAGCAATAATACGCGTGCCCACTGGCAACCAATTCACGGGCGTATTTTTGGTATAATTCAAGCCGTTCAGATTGGATGTATGGCTGAAAAACACCAGCTTCAAAAACGCCTGTATAATTTTTTGATTCAAATGATCCGGCCCTTTTTTCAAGACATGGTCCTTCGGCATATTTAAAGCCGGCCCAATCCAAAACTTTTAGCAAACCTTCAAGCGATCCTTCAACAAAACGTTTGCGGTCCGTATCTTCGATTCGGACGACAAAATCCGCGCCGTTTTTTTGGGCGAATAAATAGTTATATAGCATCGTTCGAAAATTACCGATATGCACATAGCCGGTTGGTGAAGGAGCGATTCTGACTCTAATTTTGTTCATTTCTTTTCTGAAAAATTATTTTGATGGGGAAAATTATAACTGCGTTCCAGATTCTTCTAAATCGGTATCTGGGCTCAAGCATCAGGCGCCAGAGCCATTCCAGCCCTATTTTTCGCGTAAATACGGGCGCACGGCGGATTTTTCCGGTCAAATAATCAAAACTACCCCCTACTCCCATAGCCAACCTCATTTTACTATTTTCCGCTGATTTTAGCGAATTCAAAAATTTTTCCTGATACGGTGCGCCGAAATTGGCAAATGCAATATCAAATTCTTTGATTTTGCATTTGTCATCCTGAGCGGAGCCGAAGGATCTAATCTGAGTAGATTCCTCGGCAAGCTCGGAATGACAAGGGGGATTAATATTCGCACCACTGATAATTAAATTTGGATATTTTTTCAAAATTGCCTTTTGAGTTTCTTCCCAAGCGGAGAGCCCTCTATTGCTGGTGGCTAGGAAAATTTTTAAATTGTTTTTTTCGGAAAACCTTAAAATTTCTTCCATCAAATCAATGCCCGCTAGTCTTGACTTTAGAATCTCGCCATGATAGAAAAACGCGCAGCTAATTCCAAAGCCATCAGCGACATTTAAATTACAGTTGTTCAATATATTTTTAAATTCTTCGTCATCTTGCGCTCTCAGGATAAATTCAGGATTTATGGTGGCAATTTGATGAAACCATTCTTCTGTTAAAAAACCCTTGACTTTTTCAAGCACCTCCTCGTGCGATAAGTTATCTATTCTGATCCCTAAAACATTCATTATTTTTTCACTGCCTTATATCATCATATGGCAGTGAGTTAAGTATTATGATAATGGACAAGACTTGATGATCGTATATTCCGGACCATCATCGGTAAAATCACTGGCCATAACTTCGACGGATTCAACCGATACAATCAGTGGAAATTTAACTTCTATTTTCGGGGATTCTTTCAGGGCCTCCCATTTGTTTTTGCGAATCCGGCCGAGCGTGATGTGCGGGCGAAAAGTTTTTTTGCTGGCTACAAAAATATCCAAACTTTTTTCAATCTGCTCTTGCAAAATTCGCATTTCTTCACTGATCTTTCCGCTCAGCCAAATCATCCGCGACTGTTCTTTGGTTGGACCAAGCATTATCGAGTCGAATTCCAAATCAAAAATTTCGCTGTTTCTTACCGTGTCATGGACTTTTTCGCAGATGCCGGCGATCAGATTATCACTGACATGACCCAGAAAATCAATAGTTATATGGAGATTTTTTTCTTTGGTCCATTTAATTGGCAATGGCTGCCAGACGGTCGTTGCTTTGACAAGCCTTTTTCTGAATTTTTCGGGAATATTTATGCTGATGAATATCTTTCTTTTCATAAAGTATGTTCCCATTTTAACATGTTTGTGAATATACTCCAAAATAAAGTGCCTGATTTACTGGCTCAAAATAAACAAAAATTCAGTATGCCGGCAATAGGGGGAGCCCAATATCGCCGGGCTCCCTTTAATTTTGTTTAATCAGTCGCCGTGTTAAAATACAGGTATGATTAAAAAGACAAGCAATATAGTGGATGTCGTGCCCTTAACTAAAATTCCCCTTTCTCGGAACCAGTCTTTTTCCTATTTAGCCAATAAAAAACTGGTCGAAGGGACGCTTGTTTCTATTTCCCTTTTTAAGCGAAAAGTTGAAGGAATTGTTCTCGGCGCGCGGCCGGATTTTCCGCGACTGGGCAATATTGAATTGAAACCCATTGAAGAAGTCATTGAGGAAACTTTTTTGGACAAAAAACAAATTGAACTGGCTCAATTCGTTTCCGATTATTATATTTCACCGCTGGGCATTGTTATGAAATCTTTTGTGCCAAAGAGGGTCAAGTCCCGTAACCCAAAACCAACAACCTACAACCTACAACCTACTATCGAAAAAACTATATTAACTAACGCGCAAAAAAAGGTAGTTGCTGAAATAACAAAAAAAACTACAAATCAAAAACTACAAACTAAAAATTTTTATCTCTTCGGTCCGGCCGGTTCCGGAAAAACAGAAGTTTATATTCATTCAATCGTAAAACTCAAAGCTCAAAACTCAAATCTTCAATTTTTGATATTATTGCCTGAGTTAACTCTTACTCCTCAAGCCATAGAACGATATGGCGCTTATTTTAAGGCCGAAGATACCGTCGTTCTGCACAGTAAAATTTCCAAAGGAGAATTTTATTCGTCCTGGAAAAAAATCAAATCCGGCGAAACCAAAATCATTATCGGTTCGCGCATGGCAGTTTTTGCCCCCTTCAAAAAATTAGGCTTAATAATAGTTGATGAGGAGCAGGACATTTCGTTCAAACAATGGGATATGAATCCCCGCTACGATGCGCGAACTGTGGCGAAAAAATTGGCGTCCTTACATCACGCAAAAATTATTTTTGGATCGGCCACGCCCAGTATCGAGTATTTTTATCAAGCAGCGGTAAATCAAATAAAACTGATGGAATTGCCGTTGCTGAAGCTGCCGGGAAAGCCCGAGCTAAAGCGGCCGGAAGTGATTCTTGTCGATTTAAAAAAAGAGCGTTGGCAAAACCAGCCTGCCGGCAGGCAAGGAAATTATTCGTCCATTTCTAAAAAACTGCAAGTCGAAATCGGTTACGTGCTGAAGCACGGTCTTCAGGCGATTCTGTTCATAAATCGACAAGGAATGAGCAGTTTTTCTGTCTGCGCGGCCTGCAAGAGCGTCCTGGCGTGTCCGAAATGCGACCGGGCACTGGTTTATGACCGGGGCGGCGCATATCAATGTCTCCATTGCGCATTTAAAACATCTATTACGCCGCAGTGTTTCAAGTGCCAAGGCTTGGCTTTTTCCAATATCGGATTTGGGACGCAAAAAGTTGAACGAGAAATCCAAAATTTGTTTCCTGCCGCCCGGGTCGTTCGGGCTGATCAGCAAAGCGCGAAAGAACCCGGTTTTCAAAAGAAAATTTTTAGAAATTTTTCGGACAGAAAAATCGATATTCTGATTGGAACCCAAATGATTTCCAAGGGTTGGGATTTGCCAAATGTGGCCCTAGTTGGTATTATTGACGCGGATAATATGCTTTCTTTGCCGGATTTTTCCGCTAATGAGAGGGCCTATCAAAACATTGTCCAGGTTTCCGGTCGGACCGGAAGACCGAATTCAAAAGGGCGCGGTTTGGTTTTGATTCAAACTTTCAATCCGCAAAGCACCATTATGCGCCTGATTGCCGAAAAAGACTTTAAAAATTTATACGAAATTGAAAAAGTAGCCCGAAAAA
The DNA here is from genome assembly GCA_002790635.1 of Candidatus Moranbacteria bacterium CG_4_9_14_3_um_filter_42_9. GTDB lineage: Bacteria > Patescibacteriota > Minisyncoccia > Moranbacterales > UBA2206 > UM-FILTER-42-9. Next base: position 3,577 of record PFVN01000090.1, on the reverse strand, counting down.
CATTGAATTTCCCGCCTTTCAGTCGGCTTGTAAAAATAATTTTTCAGGATTATAATTTAAAAAATGTGGATGGCGAAACTGGCCGCGTTTATAATATTTTGCTCGAAAATAAGCCCGACGATGTAATAATATCTGAGCCGCACACAGGCTTTGTTGAGAAAATTCGCGGACGTTTTCGCAAGCAAATAATTTTGAAATTAACAGGAAGGGATAATATGCTGCCGCAGAAACTGAGAAAAATATTAAATTTTTTGCCGGCTGGCTGGATCATTGATGTTGATCCGGTTTCCCTGCTTTAAAAAAATGGCGATTCTCCCTCTATCAATATATCCCGATCCGATTCTCTCCAAAAAAGCTAAAAGGATAACGGATCCTAAGAGCCCCGAAATTCGCGAGCTTCTTTTCGATATGCTGGAAACTCTGGAAAAAAACAACGGTTTGGGTTTGGCAGCTCCCCAAGTGGGAAAATCCCTGCAAATGTCCGTTATCAAATTTGACGGCAAAACTCTTGTCCTTATTAATCCGAAAATAAAATCCAAGTCCTGGAAAAAAATTATCTGTGAGGAAGGATGTCTTTCTTTTCCAGGATTATTTATTCCAGTAAAGAGATATGCTAAAGTAAAGGTAGAAGCGGAAGATCAAACGGGGAAAAAAAGGATTATTTCCGGCGCAGCGCTATTGGGCCGGGCACTGCAACACGAGATCGATCATCTCAACGGAATTGTTTTTACAAAGAGAAAAAGCCGAAAAAAATCCGTGCCTACAAAGTAAAAAATATGCCAAAGCAAGCGATAAACCACCGCACCAAAAACGATTTTTCAAATTCACGCGCACGCGGTGAATATTTTGGTGCGGGGGTGAAATTGCGGACAATTTTTATGGGAACATCAGAATTTGCCGCCCATATTTTGGAGTCTTTAATTTCCGCCGACTATAGTATAGTTTCGGTGTATACCCAACCGGACAAAAAAGCCGGACGGGACCAAGAAATCAGAAAATCAGCTATCAAGATTCTGGCAGAAAAAAATAAGCTGCCTGTTTTTCAGCCAGCCAAATTTACTGATTCCGTCATTGAAGAGTTAAAAAAACAAAAACCGGATTTGATCATTTTGGCAGCCTATGGAAAGATAATCCCCGCTTCAATTTTATGTCTTCCGGGTTTTGGCGCCCTGAATGTCCATGCCTCGCTTTTACCAAAATATCGCGGACCGTCTCCTATTCAAAACGCACTGCTTAATGGTGAAACAGAAACGGGCGTTACCATAATGCTTATGGATGAAAAAATAGACACCGGCGAAATTCTCAGCCAAAAAAGCGTGATGATTGATAAACACGAAAATTCCGCCGAATTATCATTGAAAATGTCAAAAGTCGCCGCACCATTGCTTTTGGAAACTTTGCCGCTCTGGGTGGAAAGAAAAATTCAGCCGCAAAAACAAGACGATTCGCAGGCCACCCTTTGCCAGTTAATTGAAAAGTCTGATGGAAAAATAATTTGGTCGGATGAAGCAAAAAATATCTACAATCTTTTTCGCGCCTTTACTCCTTGGCCCGGGATTTTCACTTATTGGCAGGGAGAAAATGGACCTCGGCGGATCAAGTTAAATAAAATAAGTTTTTTGGAGAAAAACCCAGAAACAAAACATCATGTCGGTGAAGTTTTTCAGATCGGAGAAAAAATTGGCATCCAGTGCAATTATGGAGTCATCATTTTAGAAGAAATTCAATTAGAGGGAAAAGTAAATATGAAATCTGAAGATTTTATTAACGGCTATCAAAATTTTGTCGGCAGTATTTTAAAATAACTATGTGGAAAATTTAACAACTAAAAAAAAGAATAATTTAGCCTTAGCAGTCGGATTTTTTTTGATTATCTTAGTGTCGTTGGTGACTTTTTACCGTCCAACTTTTCGGAAAAAAACACCGACTATACCCGATGCTGTTCCGACGGAAACAAATGCAAGTAGCGCGCGCGGCATTGAAAGCGACGAGCTTTCTAAAAAAATAATGACAGAAAGTGACTTGACGATAATTGACATTAGAATCGAGGGAGATTTCAATAAAGAACACATCGTAAATTCAAAAAATATTAGCGCCTCCGGACTGGCTAACGCCCTGCCCTCTCTAGATAAGGAAAGGACCTACGTGATTGTATCAGACATGCTTTCCATTCAGGACACCGCGTATCTGGAAAAAATTTTCCGAGAAAACGGATTTCAGAATTATTTTTATCTGATCGGCGGTTTTTCCGCTTGGAAAAGCAAATACAATCCAACCCTGTCAGAAGGAAATCCCGCATCTTTTGTTGACCAATCAAAAGTTAGCTATATCACAGCGGAAGAACTGAAAAAACTTTTAGATAGCAACAGCAATAACGTTTTTATCATTGATCTCCGAAAAAGCGGCCAATTTAGCATCGGGCATATTAAAAATGCCGTAAATATATTTCTTGATGATTTGGAAAATCAAACAGATAAAATAGTTCATGGCAAAAAAATCATCCTGTATGATAATGACGGACTGTGGGCGTTTAAGGGTGCGGTGCGCCTCTATGATCTTGGAATTTTCAATGTCTTTGCACTTTCCGATGGTCTGGACGCGTGGAAAAAGAAGGGCTTCGAAATCGTAAAATGATTCAAGTCAAGCGTCGGTGCCCGGAAAGAATGTCAATCTGAAACTTGTCCCATATAAGAGAAAACGAAAAGGGCTTGTGAGGCCAAGACCCGCAGCATCTCAATGGTTTTTTCTTCCTGGCCGGTATAGCCAGTGACGACTATGCAGCAGCGAATATTCTTTATCTGTTGATGCGATAGAAAAACGAAAAACTTTTCGGTTTTTTTTGTGCCCGCATTATTTTTAATTTCCAAAATTTCCTGGTTTTTCATTTCACAGGAGCACTCTGGCATCCGGATTTCTTTTTCCAAAATTTTACTTTCGGTGTTGATGAATTTCAAAAGCGCACAATCGGCCTTCATCAAAAATTTTGCCGCCTCCATTATGGTGTGGTAAATTTCTAACTCTTTCTTTTTGGTTAAATTCGCTTTTTCCGTAAGACCCAAAGCGATATTCATCAAAATGTCCATTTTCCGATTAACTTCCCCGATGTAACTATAGGAATCAACTAGATCTTTGATTGCTTGGTTGATCTTTTTTTTGTCCTTGACTTTTTCCTTTTTTTGCAGGAATAATTGATAGTCTTTCCACATAAAAAATGAGAAGCCGGCGATACCCAATAAAAAAATGAGCATTTCTTCTGCTCTTTTTTCCGACAAAAAATAAAAGTCATTGCGGATAATATCCGGCGCTAAAACTGCCAACAAGAAAATTATGAGGTAAAGCCAATACATCGCGCAAATTTAATTCGGATTAAAATTGCCGTTTTGCTTCGTCTTTTTCTTGGAAAATAAAAAAATATATAAAATCTCGAAAGCCGCGAGTGTGTTTATGATTAAGATAAAAATAAACCAGCCCCGATCTTCGTTTCTCGCCGCTTTCCAAAGGGCGACGCCTTTCCACGGGATCGTCCAGAGGACGGATAGGATTATAATTAATGGTAAATTTTGAGTGATAATTTCGG
>PFVN01000038.1 GCA_002790635.1 Candidatus Moranbacteria bacterium CG_4_9_14_3_um_filter_42_9 | reverse complement strand
TCGCCAAAGAAAGTGGATAGACAGCAAAAATAAATTAAAAAACCCCGCCTGAGCGGGATTTTTTATTTGGATTTATTTGCCCAATATTACAACGGAGTCCGCGCTTTTCTGCTCGGCCGTCAGCGCCTCTTTGATTTCAGCTTTTATTTTGTTCGTCGTTAAAATTTCCCGAATCGCCTCAGCCGATTTTTTGAATTGGGGATCTTTATAATAAATAGTTGAACCAAGCGCATTTTCTCCTTGTCCATTGCCCGCCTCGGCTTTGGCATATCCCTGGCCGACCAACACGGTCTTGATTCTCCCGGCGCTGCCGGCGGCCGCTCCCGCGTTTAAAACTCTTACCTGAAGATCGGCGGGTGTGACTTCCGCTATTTGATTGCTTTCGCTGGTATTTTTTTCTTCGGCGGAATTGTCCGAAGGAGTTTCCTGATTGACCGGAATAACGATTGTGCCCTCACTTTTTTCATTTCCTTTGGCCAGATCGGCTGCTTGCTTTTTTATCTGCCATAAATATCCGCCGCCGATCAGCGCGCCCAGAATGACCAAACCCAAAAAGGCGAAGAATATTTTTCTTCCTGGAGTGCTTTTTTCTTTCACATATTCCGGCTGGCTTTTTTCTAGGTTTTCTGTTTCTTCTTTTTTTCTGCCCAGGCTGGCGATAAAAGCTTCGTGCACTTCTATTTTATCCTTGTATATTTCTTCTTTTTTCACCTTTTCGGCTTTTATGGCCTTCCTTTCGCCGGGAAGCACGATACCTCCAATTACCCTGTCTCCTTGATAAAATTCAGTGTTTCCAATGTTGTCCATCGGAACCGGTTCCCGGCTTTCTTCAGAGCCCCTTACTTCTGCGCCTGTATTCTCTTTTTCGATATCAATATTGTTTTTGCGTGCCATTTTTTGTTTCGAATTAATCTACACTCATTATACAATTTATTGCGCAATTTGCCAAAGTGATAGTTTTAATGATAACTTATTAATGTATGAGCAAACAGCGAATTTTTTCCGGCATCCAGCCGAGCGGCAATCTGCATCTGGGCAACTATCTGGGCGCTATCAAAAATTGGGTCAAACTGCAAAATGATTTTGACTCGATTTTTTGCGTGGTGGATCTGCATGCCATAACTGTTCCGCAAGATCCAGAAAAGATTAGAAAAAAGATTATTGAGGTGGCAAAAATATATTTGGCCTGCGGCATTGACCCCAAAAAATCGGCGATTTTTATTCAATCCCATGTTCCCGAACATGCTGAACTGTGTTGGATTTTGAATACGCTGGTCAAGATTTCCGAGCTGGAACGGATGACTCAATTCAAAGATAAATCGGCCAAAAATAAAGAAGGTGTAGGCATGGGATTATTTGACTATCCGGTGCTCATGGCGGCCGATATTTTACTCTACGATACGCAAGTTGTGCCGGTCGGCGAAGATCAGTTGCAGCACATTGAAATAACCCGGACCCTAGCCAATCGCTTCAATAAAAAATTCGGTGAAACTTTCGTTATTCCGGAACCGTTTATTACCAGAGAAGGGATGAGAATCATGGGCTTGGACGATCCGGCGAAAAAGATGAGCAAGTCGGCCGAGTCGGAATATAATTATATCGCACTGACTGATTCAGAAGAAGCGGTCCGCCGAAAAATCAAAAAGGCCGTGACTGATTCCGGGACGGAAATAAAATACACTGACGACCCGCCTCGCGTCGACGAAGCGTCTCCGCGAGTCGAGGCGGGCAAGCCGGCGCTCAAGAATTTAATTAATATTTATTCGCTCTTGTCCGACAAAAAACCGCAAGAAATTGAAGAATTATACGCCGGAAAAGGCTATGCCGAATTTAAAGAGGGCTTGGCAGAAGTTGTAGTGGATTTCCTTAGGCCATTCCAGGAAAAATACAATGCTCTGACCGACGAGGAAGTTCTGAAAATTCTCCAAGCTGGCGCCGAAAAAGTCCGCCCGCTGGCCAGGAAAAAATTAGAAGAAGTAAAAAAGAAAGTCGGGTTTATACTTTAGAAGAGGTACTATAAAACAGGCTAAGAGCCTGTTTTGTCATTCCCGCGAAGGCGGGAATCTAGTCATTGAATTATGTCAAAATATAGATCTTTCCAATTAGGATTATCTCTTTCAATTAACTTTAATTTCCAATCCCGATTCCATTTTTTTAAGGCCTTCTCTCGCGCAAGTGCTGCACTAATATCTTCCGTCTGCTCATAATACACAAGCGTATGAATATTATATTTCTTCGTAAAACCATCGGCTATATTGGACTGGTGTTGCTGAACTCTTTTTATCAAGTCTGATGTAACTCCTATATATAATGTCCCATTGCGCTGACTTGCCAAAATGTAAACATAATAATTTTTCATGCTGACTTGATACTGGATTCCCGATCAAGTCGGGAATGACAAGTGTTTTATTGCTGTATCAACTTCAGTAATTCTTCTTTTTTCTCCTCCATCAATTCCTTACTTTTGGCTTCGACATTAAGTCGGATGAGCGGTTCCGTGTTGGAACCGCGAAGATTAAACCGCCAATCAGCATAGTCAATGGAAATTCCGTCGGTCTTATCGACTTTTAAAGCGTTCTCTCCGTAAATTTTTTCCGTTTTTTCCAAAATTGATTTTACGTCCGCTACTTCATTGTTAATCTCGCCGCTGACATAATATTTATTCCAGAACATTTCATTCATTATTTGCGAAAGAGTCTTGTCTGTTCTTGATAAAAATTCCAGCATAATGACCAGAGGGATCATCCCGTTGTCGCAATAAAAATAGTCACGGAAATAATAATGGGCGCTCATTTCTCCGCCAAAAATCGCATTTTCTTTTCTCATTCTTTCCTTAATAAAGGCATGTCCGGCTTTGGTAGAAACAGTCTCTCCACCATTTGCCTCAACAACGTCATCAATCGCCCAGGCCAAACGGGTATCGCGAATTATAATGCTTCCCGGATTTTTTTCCAAAAAAATATTGGCTAAAAACGCCGTAATAAAATACCCTTCGATGAATTCGCCTTTTTCCGTGAAGAAAAAACAGCGATCAGCATCGGCATCCCAAGCCACTCCAAAATCAGCTCCGGACTCCACTATCAGTCTAGACATCTCTGTGCGGTTTTCCGGAATCAGCGGATCAGGTCGTCCTTTGGGAAAATTACCATCCGGCTCAAAATTAAGTTTTACTATTTCGATACCTGTTCCATGTAGAACCTTTTCCAATGCCTTACCGGCCAGACCGAAATTAGCGTTAGCAACAATTTTGAACTTTTTAATTTTTGAAAAGTCGGAAAAAGTTTTTATTTTTTCAATGTAGTCTTTGAGAACATCCTTTTTTTCCACCAAGCTTTCGTCTATCTCTCCCTCAAGAACTTTCGCGTCAATCTCTATTTTTAGCGCGATATCCCGTATGTCAAAAAGTCCGGTATCGGAAGAAATCGGCTTTGATTT
>PFVN01000058.1 GCA_002790635.1 Candidatus Moranbacteria bacterium CG_4_9_14_3_um_filter_42_9 | reverse complement strand
GTGGAAAACATCAGATGCCCGGTGAGCGCGGCATGCACCGCGAGTTCCGCCGTTTCTCCGTCTCTGATTTCCCCTACCATTATAACATTCGGGTCCTGGCGGAGCACAGTTCGGAGTCCTGAGGCAAAGGTGTAGCCGATTTCCGGTTTTATCTGGCTCTGGTTCAACCCCTCCAAATTGTATTCGATCGGATCTTCGAGTGTTATAATATTCCTTTCCTCATTATTCAATATTTTAAGGAGTGCGTAAAGGGTCGTAGATTTTCCCGATCCGGTCGGTCCAGTCAACAAAATCATCCCATATGTTTCCTTGAGCGCCAAAAGGATGTTTTCCGCGGCTGATCCCAGAAGACCGAGATTCTCGGTGCTGGTCAACCCTTCTTCTTTGTCCAAAATTCTCAATTCCACTTTTTCTCCCGTCAGCACTGGAAGAGTCGAGACGCGCAAATCAATGTTCTTGCCTTCATATTGGAAGCGGAATCGTCCGTCTTGCGGCTTTCTTTTTTCTTCTATTTTTAAGCTGGCTAATATTTTTATCCGGGAAATCACGACTGGTCCGATTTCCTTGGGTAAGATTAAACTTAGATGCAAGATGCCATCGACCCGGAAACGGACCCGATAATTGCTTTCCATAGGTTCGATGTGAATGTCGCTGGCGTTGCCTTCTATGGCATGACTGATGATCACTTGCACCAACTTTGTGACCGGCGCGTCTTTCAAAATATCTTCTCTTTTTCGCGTATCATCCGCTTCTTTGAGATTGCCTTCTTCCAGTTCCCCCGCCTTAAATGACTTGACCGCCTCGCGCACCATTTCCGTCGGACCGATATAAAAATTCAGCAAATCAGCAAATGTTTCTTCCGAAACCAGATAGGTTTCTATCTCGATATTCTCCCGGCTGGCGATAAAACGCAAAACATTCAGCGCATCACTGTTCCCCGGATCAACCATGGCCACCTTTACGGTTTTTCCGTCTTCTGCAAAAGCTGTCATCCTGTGCTTTTCCGCGACTTCTTTGGGAACAATATTGACTATTTTACCGTCAACGCTTTTGGGAGCAACTCCCAGAAAACCGATGCCCAAAGAGGAGGCTCTTTTTTTGAGCTCCGCCATGGCTCCGGCGTCGGATATTTTTAATTTACTAGCAGTGGCCATCATTCATTTTTATTAGGGCGTAAACGGATTGCTCTTGCCCGCCGTATCCAGAGTCAGATCAGAAATTTCGGTATTTTTTCCGCTTTTGATATAGTCGACAACCGCTAGATCAAACTTGTCTGAAACCAAGGACTGGCTATCGATGTTGTTAACTGACTTTATTTTTTGCAGATAGCCAAAGCCCGTGGTGGCAGTCATCAGCAAACTGTTGGAAACGGCATTCTCGCTTTCGTTCGCGGGAGCTCTGGAAATTTTTATAGTTGAAATTTTGTTGAATCTTTTTATATTGTCTAGTTTTCCCAGAAAATCCTTGATTTTTTCATAAGTTCCGGCGGCACCTAAATTTACATCCGCGTATTCCACCACTGGAACAACAACTGCCTCCGTCAGCGGCACTCCCGCCGCGTCCACCTGGGGAACTGCGGCTTGGATCTTTTTAGGAGTAACGGAAAAATCAAAAGCCACCATACCGGCCCGCAGAACAAGATCGTTGAAATAATTGACTATTTGATCTTCCTGCCGGCTCTCGGGCAGATATTCCTTCAACATTTCTTGCTCCGCGCTCCGACCAAGAAGTTCCTCATTCAGTTTAGCGGCTTTTTGCATCTTGTCATTGATGTCGTTCACTTTCCAGCTGGCCTCATCCAGCTTGAACAGTTCTTCCTTGACCGAGAAATAAGTCGGTGCCAGCACCCAGATGGAAAAAATTATAATTACCAGAATGAGCAGCGGGACAAATACTATTTTTAGTTTCATGGCTGTTTTTTTATTGATTAAGCGTTAAAGTTATTGGAAAGTTGACTTTCCTTTCTTCCAGCTGCGAACTGCTGACAGCCACATCAGAAACTTCCGGCGCGTTTTTGAAGCTGAAGATTTGCTTGGCCATGAGATTATAGTTGTCCGCCACCAAACCCAGGCTTATTTTCTTTTTCCCGGCGTCATAGGCAAAGGAGTTGATATAAACTCCCGGAATGATCCAGTTCTCCATTTTTTTCAGGTTTTCCAGTGTCTGATTGCCGGTGGAAAACAAGCTACTGGCGGAACTCAAGCGATTTTGAAAATCGAAAACGGCTTTGGTATTGCCTTCAGTGAGCTCTTTATATACTGTCGCGTATTCCGCGTCTTTAGCCTGAATTTTTTTCGTGACCTGTTTTTCGTATAAAAGCAGTCCTCCGTAGACCAGCATGAGGACTACCAGCAGCCCGGTTAGAATGACTACCTCTTTTTTGAATAGCGGCGGCGCCTTCGCGGTTATGTTTTCAGTTGTTAGGTTTATATTTACCATATTTAGCAATAAATTTTAAAGTCCATTTCTAAATTTTATTTTTTATTTAGTTCTGGCTTAAAATTTAAAATAAAAAATTAAAAATTATTTCCTGAGAAATTCTTCCGCTCCTTTGAGAGCGAGCCCGGCGGAAACCGCGAATTGCGGCTTGATCAGATTTATTTTCGCTTCCAGTTTTTTGTCAAAAATCATCCGGCTGAACGGATCTCCGATAACCGTTTTTATTTTCAATGAGTTATTGAAAAAATCCGTGACCCCTTTTAGATTAGCCGTTCCGCCGGAAAGGATTATGCCATCCAATTGAGCACCATTTTCACTTTTATAATAATCGCTTATGACCCTTTTGATTTCCTGAATAACCGTATTCAGGGCCGGCACCATGATCGGGTTTTTTCCGCCAAAGATATCCTGGCCGGAAAGCTTCATCTCCAGCGCCCGCTCCTCTTCCACTTCCAAATTTTTGGCAATGGCCTGAGTTACGTCCCGCCCGCCGGCATCAATATTGCGGTTAACTTTGACAACGCCTTTTTCCACTAAAATCATGTTGCAGATTTTGGAACCGATATCCACGACCACGAAATTGCCTTGGTCATTGCCGACCAAAGATCGGACCAGAGAAAAACTGTCTATTTCCACCGATTTCAATTTGAGCCCGGCTTCAACTATTATTTCCTCATATTTTTCTACCTTGTCTTTGGGTGCGGCCACCAGAATAACTTGAATCTTATTAGCCGGTTCGCTGTCAGGTTTTTTTTCGGCAGCTGGAGCAAATTTTTTTAGCAGTTTCTCATTATTCGTTATCGACACCACATCCCAACTCAGAACCACATCATCCAAAGACGTGGGAATATATTTATGCGCTTCGAATTTTATCGCTTGATCCAAATCTTCCCGCGCGATATTCGGAAATTCCACCAAAGTTATGAGAGCGCCGGCTGCCGGAATAGAGATATAAGCATTGCGGCTCTCAATCTTGGCCTCCTTGATCATTTTCTTGAGATAAACCGGCCAGCTCTCAGTGAAAGAATATTGATTGCCGCCTTTCAAATCATCCAGAGAAATCCAGGCATAATTCGTAACCGTCGGCCGACCGCTTTTTATCTTGACTTCCAAAATTTTTATGGAATAAGTTCCGATATCAATGCCGAGAAAACTGTTTTTTCCAAAACCAA
>PFVN01000089.1 GCA_002790635.1 Candidatus Moranbacteria bacterium CG_4_9_14_3_um_filter_42_9 | reverse complement strand
AAAGAATTTTCCGAAGAAGAAATGTAGTTTTTGTGTAAAATCATCAGTTGGTGATATCTCAATAAATTTTAAATATTTGCCGCCTTCGATTTAATTCAGAGGCGGAATGACAGCGGATATGGAAGAAGATGAGATAAATTATCAGGACGATCTGGAAAACGCGCGAGCCAATCAAGCGCAAGCCGAAAATATGAGTTTAGCTCAGAGTGTTCAAGCGTCCGCTGAAAGGAAAGAGCCGCTCATTGATATGCTGAAAGATATTCCTTATTTCTTGGCGATTATCTTGGCGATTGCAAAAGACGTAGCTGATTTTTTCGGTATTGGATCTTCCCCGGTTGTCGGCACGCTAATTACCATTTTAGTTATGATTACGATCGCGCTTTTGGTTTTTTTGGCCGCGCCCCCGGAATTTTTCCACAATTTTATGCTGCTTTTCGGCGGCACGACCATTGAAACTATCCCGATGATAAATCTGTTGCCCGTTCTCACCGGCGCGGTCGTCTATATTTACGTCAGGAAAATTTTGCAAAGAATCGCCAAAAGAAAAATACCGGGCGCTTCCCGCTTGGCCGCCCTGGCCACCAAAGCTCCCCAGAATTAACTATGCCCAAAAGAGAAACAGAAATAAAATTTTTAACTGAATGGAAAGAGGTTTTGACTGGTTCTTTTATGGCGTTGGCTTGTTTGGGGCTGTTTATTTCTTTCCCATCCAAAGGCGTGGCCGAGGATTTAAGCCGTCTGTTTTTTTTCTTGCTCGTCATTCCCGCTCTTTACATCAAACTGATCCTCAAAAAAAGCTTCGGAGATTTTGGACTGACTTTTCGCGTGGCCAGAGAGAGCCTGCTCTGGCTGGGCGGCATGCTTGTTTCCTCATTCCTAATTGTTTATTTATTAATCCGTTTCACTTCTTTTAAAGACGGCTATATTCTGCCGGATTATGTTTTGGTTAATTTTTGGTGGTTTTTGGTTTATGAGCTGGCTTTTGTCAACTTCTGGCTGTTTATCCATGAGTCATTTTACCGGGGATTTATTTTTTTCACTTTGGCTGAAAAATTCGGATTTTTGGCTATTCCCGTAGCCACTTCTTTTTTTGTAATTTTTCTGCTTCTCACCAAGGCTTTTTCCTGGACCATGGCGCCTTATGTCATCATTTCGCTGACCGGCGGGTGGCTTGCTTACAAAACCCGTTCCTTCGTCTACTCGTATTTAATGGGATTATCGTTTATAATAATTTTAGATGCTTATTTGATTTACATCTCGAAGCAAATTTAAATTTATGCGCATGAAGAAAAAAAGGGCGGTTATTCCACTAGCATCCTTGATTGCACTTTCTCTGGCACTGCCGGTTCGACCAGCACAAGCGCTTTTTGGCGGGGGCGGGGGCATGAAATTCAGCTACCCATCTCCTACTCAAGCTTCCAATGAAGTTATGGGCGACTTGGGCGTGGACAAAGGAGAGCTTATGAATTCCGTGGATGTTATGAATGTAGCCCGCCAGAAAAAGATGGCTCCGCAGGTGGTTCTTAGCTTCTCTCCCGCCAATCCTGTCGACGGAGAAAGGGTCACTGTCAGCGCTACTCCAACTTATTTTATGAATTCTGACCCGAAAAACCTTTACTTTACCTGGTATCTGCAAAGAGGCCAATGCGTTCCGGACGGCGAGAGCTGGGACCAAATTGATATGCCTATAACCGGAAGCAATGCCGCCTGCAACCTTGATGGTGACGATTCCATTACTGTAAATGATTACAAAATTGCCGCCGCCCGGATAATTGCCAATGGCGGCTGGGCCTGGAACAGAACACACGCGTTGGGCCCTGATGATTCTCTTCCTTATACTGTGGGGGAGACTGATGAAACCGGGCTGGGCGATGGTTTCGAAGCGCCGATGGGCGGCAGCGATCAAAAAGGGAAAAACGAGGCGGGTAATCCGGATATGCCGGCTTATTGTTATGTTCACGACTGGGTCAGCGGAAATGAATATGAGCTTGATTGGTGTGAACATCTTTTTCCGGAGGATGGAAACATACCTGGCGAGCTAGGAGACGGCGAATTTCATATGGAAGAGGAGCAATATTGGCACACTGATCCGACTAATCAGGATACGGCCGGAATTGGCCGGCCAGATGAAGCTAATGCGCTTGGTTTGGGCATAAATGAATTCTCATGGACGTATCAAACCGGAGACCGAGTGGGGGTAGCAATTGAAGGAATTTCTATGGAATCAACTATACATGACGATTCTTCTTACAAAACAATGTGGGCGTTGCCGAAAAATACCTGTGACTTAGGTGAATTTTTAGGAGAATGGGACTATAAAAATGGAACAACTACCCTTTGTCTGACTGAAGCTGGCGAGGTGCCTTATGTTGAGGGCGAGGATTGCGCTCCCTTTTCCGAGGAAACGGACACGGCCTATATTAACAACCCTTCGCCACCTGCGGCACCGCCCGGAGGAATAACTGACACTGACACGACTATACCGTCTGACGGCAGCTCAGGGCCCACTAACTGGGCTGATACGTCCACCATCCGAGTTGAAGGCACCAGCCCGATTGCTGGTGGAGAAACCATGGGACTTAGTTCGTATCTTCTTCCTACTTTTTCCGTTTCCAGGGACACTGGCGCCGTTGCTCATCCTGATAACAGCATAATCTATGGCAACACCACAACAGTGACGAAACTGGTAACCGAGGATGTGACTATGATTGAGGCTCAATTGACCGCGAATGTGTGCACCACCACGGAAACTACCACTACAGTCACCGATGTGTTGGGATATCAGATAGGTGATGCAACCACCGAAACGGAGGGCCCTGTCTGCGAAGAAGCTGAAGCTAATGTCTTTGATATGAGCAAGGAGTCTCTGAATGCCTGTTTGGTTGATAATCTTATGACGCCATCTGATGTTCAGCAAGACGGATCTAAAATAAAACTCAGTCTCTATTCTACTCCGCAGTCTCCTATGAACGATCCTAAAAATATCGGTGAAATTGAATCAACTGCGGATACTCTGGTAGTGACCGCGTCGGCACAAAATGTCAATGACGAGAATTTTTTGCGCTATGATTGGGAAGTTTATGGCGGCGACTCTGATTCCATCGTAACTGATGACTGGGGTGAACCGTTCGCCAAAGAAATGCTTATAGACTCAACCCAGACTTCTGGCATTGGAGTAAAATCATTAAAGTTCAAATTGGCTTTTGCGGATGAACCCAAATATTTGAAAGTCCAGGTTGTGGCGACAGAATATGAAGCGGGGACAACTAACCGCGTTCTCCGAAAAGGCAACGAATCAACCATTATCCGCCTGTCGTCTGCATCTGACACAATTACTGCTTATAATGGGGTGCTTAGTGACGATGGTGTTTCGTTGGCATTTGGCAATGCCGCTAGTCTGGAGGCAGCTAATGTTATTTGCGCAAACTCAGCTGAACCAGAACTAAAAGAAGATTATGTGCTTTGCCCGGTCGTAAAAGATCAGATAATCGGATTGAAATACGCAGGCGCCGCCACCAGTTTTTTGTGGACGATCAACAACCAACCAGTGACCTATAAAGAATGTTTTTTTGAAGGATGTGACCTGGAGGAACAAACTGCCTCGACCTTTTTTCCGATTCTTGATGAGCCGGGTTCCATTTACACAGTAACCTTAAGCGCTGTTGATAGCGTAACCGGAGAAAAAATAAACTTAACCAGATCTTTCAAGGTAGTTACGCCCCTGGTAAAAATTGTCACGCTGGACGATAGCGGAGGCGCCCAGCCGGTTTTTTTGGGAACCTACACAAGCCTGGATGGAACAACCACCTATGCCGACATGAGCCAGACTGATTTTCAGACAGTCCCTGGCTCAACCGCCAACTTCACCAGAGAATTTTACCCGCGCAGCCTTCCGGCTGAATACCTTGATCCGGATAATCCTGAAAAAACAAAAACGGCCTGGTTTGTGGATGGCACTGACCCAACGATACCCGAGACCGAGAAGCCGCCCGGATACACTCCCGCCACCGTTGATCCGGACAAAACCAGCGTTTCTTTCGCAACTACCCGGCTGGAGGGAGAATATCACCTGGTTGCCTTCAATACCCTTTATGCGCCGAGTACCAATATAAAGAAGATCCTCAATGCGAACTGGGATATTAATTATGACCAATTTTATGAAAAACAGTTAGGCGCCTCGATAGATGTGGAAATGGTCCCGGCCTTAACTACAGCTAACTCCAATAATTCCCCGCCGAAAAAAGTTTTGGCCGCGATGATTTCTGGTTTGCCGGCTTACATAAACTTTTTGTTCCGGATAGTTATGACGTCCCTTCTCTTGCTTTTTGGCATTTGGATAGTCCTTTCTCTTTTTCCGTCTCCCATCACTAATGAAACTGAGCCCCGTTAGAATTTTTTATGGAGTCGTGTATCTAAAACAAAAAATGATGAAACTATTTTTAACACCCTTTTTTACTGAGGTGAGAGCTAAAAAAAACACCAAGAAGATATTACCCTTCCTGCTTTTCGGTTTGTTTTTTTTGGCTCCAGTTCTGGTCTCCGCCATCGGCACTTATAAGCCAATGGAGGAGATTCCGGGCTATACGCTTGCCGCACCGTATGATTTTTTT
>PFVN01000056.1 GCA_002790635.1 Candidatus Moranbacteria bacterium CG_4_9_14_3_um_filter_42_9 | reverse complement strand
CCGGATGGCGCGCCATATGCTCGATCTGAGTCCGGAAGTCGTCGGCCGGAAGTTCCGCGAAACATTCCGGACAATAAATGATCTTTGGTTTTTCTGGCTCTGGCATAATCCAAATCCCCCTTTTCCCCTCATGGGCCTTTATTCAGAAAGCCGCTCCCTGATCTCTTCCAGCCGCCGGCCAGAGACCGGATCCAGTTTCTTGAGCTTCTCAAAAGCTTGGGCGGTTTCTTGATCCGCCTCAAGGTCTGCGTAAAACTCAGCGATCCACTTCCGCTGAAATTTTTCCGTGATCAGTTTCCGAATCAGCAAGCCGATGATCGCGTAAAGCATCACCAGACTGCCAAAAGATATGAAAAAATAGGCCGTGCCCAGTGAAACATTGAAAAAATCGATGGGACCGGGATCAGCGATTCGGTAGGCCAGGGCAAACGGCACCAGTGCCCAAATAAAGGGCAAAAGTTCGATCTGTTCCAGATTGAGGACCAGGCCGTAAACATGAAGAGTGACGTTCCGCTCTTTTTCATTCCAGCTGTCGATTTCCTGCCATTTCGCGAGGCTCTGCCAAAGCGCCTCTTTCAGTCTTTTCATTTTCCTCCCCTTTCGAAATATATTTTTAAGGAAATTCGGACAAACTCAAACAGCAACTTTGAAGTATAGCAAAAAATCGGGTCCTGTCAAGAGAGTGGCTATCCACTTTCTTTTACAGTAAAGTTTTTTCCACTTTTTTGGCAGAAGGTACCATTCTAACTTTTTCTCTCCGCGAGATTTATTTATCCACTTTCTTTGGCAGCAAAGAAAGTGGACAGAAAGAAATCACCGCACCGCCTCGTGCTGGGACAAATTCTTGACGCGGACTCGCTAAAATCACTAAAAACGACATCGCTCCAAAAAGGCATGAGTGATTTTTCATCCCCCACCAAAATTTTGGTGGGGGACAAGCGCTCGTCCGCTGGAATTTACCTACGCACATTCGCTATGCGTGGAAAAACTAAGGTCTGAC
Source organism: Candidatus Moranbacteria bacterium CG_4_9_14_3_um_filter_42_9 (assembly GCA_002790635.1). Taxonomy (GTDB): domain Bacteria; phylum Patescibacteriota; class Minisyncoccia; order Moranbacterales; family UBA2206; genus UM-FILTER-42-9. The sequence continues at coordinate 2,800 of PFVN01000056.1, read as the reverse complement.
CTTAAGACCGACCAAGGTCGGACTTGAGAGTTTAGAAAATCAGCCTTGCGAGATGAATCGGTGGAAATTCGCGGCGAAGGGTTCGTTAAAAATTTTTGCCCGGCTCTGTCAGCAGACAGAGCCTTGAAAATTTAGAACCCGAGTCGGGAATTTCCCGGGACATGAGCCTAGGCTGAGAGGTTCTTTTGTAACTTTTCTTCCCGGCGAAGAAAAGTTAAAATAAAATATTTTTCACAAAAAGAAAGTGGAAATAAAAAAAACTCCCCGCCTTGGCGGGGGTTTTTGAATCTCGCTTATATTCTGTGCCTTGTATTTTATGTTTTCAGCTTTAATTGGGGAACATTGAGCACGCTGACTTTGACCGGAACAGAAACTTCTTCCTCGCCATCTTCCAGATTTTCCACCAGAATTTTTTGTTCTCCCGCATCAGCTTCTCCTTTTTTTCCGCTTTGTATAATTTTACGCGCGAATGAATAGGCCAGAAAAACCACATTCCCCATGGCGATGGCCAAAAGGACATTGAGAGCCAGTGGAGCCAACCAGCCTGGGCGATTTTCTCCGCCCACTTTCTCTTTGAGGGCAGACCACCAGGAACCGCTGACCGCCGCCGGAGCGGTTTTTTCCAGCACGTCCTTGGGAACAAAATCATTGACCAAAATATCCTCCGACAAAAGTTCCTGGCTTTCCGCCAGCAAAGGGACGTTGTTTTCTTCTCCCAAAACCACTATTTTATTTTCCTCCGGAATTTTGTCAGTAACTTTAGGAGCAACTGGAACAAAATTCGGACGCGACCCGAACATCTGCACCGCCACGATAGTGGATTCTCCATCGATTTTTCCTTCCGCGACTGCCACGCCAATTTCTTGATAATTGGCGTTCAAAATATTTTTGCGGTGGCTGGCGCTTTTCATCCAGGCCTTTTGTTCTTCTTCTGCCGAAGTGAAATTCATCGCCAGATTTTCCCCAGCGTATTTATAGTCATAACCGCTTTTTTCCATCCAATACCAGGGGGTTTTGCCGGAAGGCGAATTGTGGGCGAAATAATCGTTTTTCAGCATATCCTGGGCTTTGGCTTGGGCTGCGGCGGAAAGCTTCGGGTTTTCCTGAAGCGCCTCCAAGCCTTTTTTAGCCCGCGCTTCGTTGACCAGTTTTATGACATTGCTGTCCGTAATTGAGCTGGCAATGACCGGAATAAGCCCTACCAAAGCAAAAACACCGATAAATACGGCTAAAATGGCTAATTTTAAGCTTTTTTGTGTTTGTTTACCCATATTAGAACGAAAAAAGCGGGCAATCACCCGCTTCGACTCGGACTTTCCTCATCAAATCGAGGCGAGCCCGCTTTTACCTTATTCACACATATTCATTATAGCATGATTTTTAGCTTTTGTCCACTTCATCCTTATTCTTATTCAATTTCCTGAAATACATATCCACTGTATTGATCCAGCTTTGCATCGCAGCGGAGTTGTCCCAGCCGCAATCGCCGCATTTCCAAACGATCATTTTTTGCGGCGTATCGAGTTTTTTGCTGGAAACGAGAAAAGCTATCCTCTTGGATACGGTTTCCACCGCATCCTTGGGACTATCAAAACAAGTGTGTCCGCCGCTCCCGACCGGATTTTTCCCGCGCCAGCCCCAATAGTTATAGCAATCTTGTCCTTGATAGACCGGCACATGCACTCCCCAGCCGGATTCTTTTTTGGCGATGGCCACCAAAAAAGCGGCCACGATCCGGTCTTGTTTGGCAATTTCCGGGATCATTTTTTCGATCGGAGTTCCCTCAACGATCTGCCGAATTTCTTCCGCGAACTTCTGCCGCTGAAATTCCTGGTCATCCTCGCTGTCATATTCGCGAAATAATTGAGTGATGGTTGCGGTGTCAATTTCAAAAATTGGATCTTTTTCCGTTTCCGCTCCGATGACCCGCGCTTCTTCGGCCAGCTGCGCGACCTTGGTTTCTTCAGCCATAGCGGAAACCCCCTGGCCCAGATTGCGATAAATCATAGTCATAAGCAGCATCCCGATGAGAACCGAAGCCACAATGGAAGCGTTCCACATCCGCGCGACCGCCATACCCCGGGCTGAATCACGCATCAGAATTTCCAGCTGTTCCCGGTAATCCAGATATTTTTTCTGCCAACCGGCAAAAATAAGACTTGGGTGAACGGCTGAATTGGCGTTGTTTTTGGCAAAAACCCGCTCAGCCAGGCTGTCCAGACGCTTGGTCAATCTGATTATTTTTTCTCCGCGCTGCAGAGCGCGCAGTTCTTCCGGCGTATAATAAAGCTTTGAATCAGAGGTAAAAAAAGAATCTGTCCGCCCCCCGCCCGGACGGGATAAAAACAGAACTGAAGATTTTTTATATTTCAGAATAAATCTGGATACGGGAAAATCAAAAAATTTTTCCTGGCCTTCCTTTTTACCCAGACTGTCTATGAATGTTTGTTTGGCTTTTTGTTTAACTTGTTTTTTACTCAATATTTCTTAAAGTTTTTTACTTTTAAATTTAAACTTTGAACTTTTCACTTTGAACTTTTCACTTCTATTGCGTTCCCGCTTCTTGCTTAAAGAAAGCTTCGGCATTCGGCGTTCCGACATAACATTTGCCCTTGCCGTAAACAAACGGCACGCCCATGCCTTCTCTTTTGATCCCGCACTCTTGGGCTCTTTTTTCCATTTCCGCGGCGTTGTCTTTGTTGCTCCAAACTTCTTTTTTGGTAAAATTCACTTTTTCGGCAATCTTGTTTTCCTCCAAGAATTTGTTAAGCGCTATGCAGTGGGAACAAGTTTCTCCATA
>PFVN01000069.1 GCA_002790635.1 Candidatus Moranbacteria bacterium CG_4_9_14_3_um_filter_42_9 | reverse complement strand
AAGAATACCTCGCCAAATTGCCGGCATTGATGAAGTTTTCGTGCAAGTGGTTGACGACGGTTCGCGGGACAAAACAGCTGAAATGGCTCGCTCGGCCGGAGCAAATTTTGTGCATTCTCACCGCGTGAACCGCGGCATCGGCGTGACTTTTCGCACTTCAGTGGAAAAAGCCTTGCGTAATGGCGCCGATATTATGGTTAATATCGATGCCGACGGCCAATTTGATCCGACGGATATCAGCAAGCTGCTCCAGCCGATTTTGGACGGTGAAGTTGATATGGTTACCGCCGATCGCTTTACGGAAAAAACCGCCGTTAATATCCCTTGGGTAAAAAATGTCCTAAATCGCGTAGCCGCCTGGGTGATCGGAAAATTTATGAATACCCAAATCAGCGACCTAACTTGCGGATTTCGGGCCTATAGCCGTGAAGCGCTACTGCGCCTCAATTTGCCTGGAGATTTCACCTATACCCAGGAAGTTATCATTGACCTTCTGGGCAAAAACCTCAAAATAAAGTGGATTCCCATCGAAGTTAAATATTTTCCCGAGCGTAAATCACGCGTGGTCCGCAGCGTTTATCGCTATGTTAATAATAGTTTCAAAATAATTCTCAAGGCCATCCGCGATGTCCGCCCGATGAAATTTTTCGGAGTTCCCGGCTTGGTTTTGATTCTCGCATCACTGATCTCCTTTGCTTATTTTCTTTATTTATATTTCCAGGAATTCAAGATTACGCCGTTTCGGAACTATATAATTTTTGCCATAGTTTTGTTTTTGGTCGGTCTGCAGTTCCTGGTGTTCGCCTTGATTGCCGACATGATCAAATCCAACCGCAAGCTGACCGAAGACCAGATGTATCTTTTTAAGAAAGAGAAATACAAGAAAAATTCCTAATTTCTAATATCTAATTCCTAATCAAATTCCAATGCCTCAATGCCTAATGAATAAACTTTTAGGTATTGGATATTTAGACATTATGTATTGATTAGAAATTAGTAATTAGAAATTTTTTCATTTTACGCAATACTATTTTTTTACAGTAAATAAAAAATGGATGCTATCAAAACGAAACTAAAAATACTTTTTATATCCCGCGCTTATCCGCCGGTTACTGGTGGCATTGAGAACCAGAATTATGAGCTTTCTGTGTGGCTGTCCAAGGCGGTTGAAGTCAAAACGATCGCCAATCGGCATGGCCGTAAATTTTTGCCCATTTTCGCTCCCTACGCGCTTCTATCGGCGCTTTTTAAGATGCATGCGTATGACGCCGTTCTCTTGGGCGACGGTAATCTTGCCATAGTCGGTTGGTTTATAAAAATATTTTCTAACAAGCCGGTGATCTGCGTTATTCACGGACTGGACATAAATTACGGATCGTCTTCGCTTGGGGTTTGGTATGAAAAATTTCTTATTTTTTTTCACCAAACATTATGGGTCGGCTTTTTTATAAAAAAATTAGATAAGTTTGTCGCAGTCGGCAATGAGACAGTACGCGTGGCGAAAGAAAAAGGCATCGCGCCGGAAAAGATCGTTTTCATACCTAACGGCGTCGATACTGATAAGTTTTATAGGCCAGCCGAACGTCGAGAATTGGAAAAATTTCTGGGAGAAAATTTAACCGGAAAGAAAGTGATCCTCACTTCCGGCCGCCTGGCCAAAAGAAAGGGAGCCGCTTGGTTTATCACTGAAGTCATGCCGAAGCTCGAAAAAAATATAATTTATGTCGTAGCCGGCGACGGTCCGGACAAAGAAAATATAAAAACTGTTATTAAAAAAAGCGGCTTATCCTTGCGAATTAAAATGCTCGGCTATATAAAAGATGCGGATCGAGACCTATTGTTTAATACTTGCGATGCTTTTGTCCAGCCCAATATCAAAGTTGAAGGAGACATGGAAGGCTTCGGAATTTCCGTCATTGAAGCGGCATCGTGCAAAATTCCGGTAATTGCCGCCGATCTGGAAGGGCTCAAGGATGCCATAAAAGACGGACAAAACGGATTTTTAGTTCAATCTGAAAATGCCAAAGCTTGGGTGAATAAGATCAATGAAATTTTGGCGGACGATAATTTTCGCTGCGAATTTGGAGAAAAGGCCCGGCAATACGTCAGAGATAATTATAGTTGGGAGAAAATATCCAGGAGATATTTAGAGGAAATAGAATCGGTAATTTCAAAATCCAAAGTCCAAATGCCAAATCAAGTCTAAAATCCAAAGTTTAAAATTTTAGTCATTTTAGATTGATTTGTCACCGCCTTGGCGGGATCCCGACCTGGCGGGAAAATTTGAGCTTTGAAATTTGGATTTAAAGAATTAAGCAATGGTTAATTTTATCCAGAATCAACTATCATTCTACATCTCGCTTGCCTTAGTAATGTTTTTGCCCGGCCGTTTTTTGCTTTTGGCCGTCTTCGGAAAGAGCCGGATACTCAGCACTTTGGAAAAATTTGTTTTATCCTTCGGCCTGAGCATTGTTAGCATAGATTTTTTGTTTTTTGCCTACTTCGGCCTCAAAATTCCCATAACCCGTTTCACAACCATAGTTGGTATAACTTTTTTCATCGCCGTCTGTTTTGCGATTTATAAAAAAAGGGAAAATTGTCATCCTGAACTCCCGCCTGCAACGCTATCGCGTAACGATTGCGGGCACGGTGTTTCAGGATCTAATAAAAAATTAGATTCCGGGCCCGCTTCGCCGGAGCTTGAGCGAGGCGAGTCGGAGACCGGAACGACAGAATCGGATAAATTGTTTACTTTTTCCAAAAAACAGTTTGCCCTGATCCTGCTTCTACTTTTCCTAACTTTTTTCATAAAAACAGTTTTTCTTTCCCAAACCATCTCGCCAAACGCCACTGATCTTGGTCACCATATGTATTGGTCGGAGTGGATGGTTGAAAATCACCAACTGCCGGACTACGAAGGAATGCCGGATTTCATCATCGGTGAACAGACGATTTTCGGCGCCGTCGGCCTCCTAAGCGGTCTGAGTTTTTTTTCCGCCTTTCCGCCGGTAATTTTGTATCTGGTAAATATGCTCGGATTGCTTGCAATTTTTATCCTGACCTTGCGAATTTTTCGGGAAAAAAATGTCGCAATTTTGGCGCTTTTTTTGATTGGATTGCTTTACGCCGTAACCGCGCCCCAAGCCAAATTTGTCAGTGGCGGAGTCGTCGGAAATATCTTGGGAAATTTTTTGCTGCCGCTGGCACTTTATTTTTACGCCTGCGCCTCTGCTTTGCTCCGCGAAAAATCACAAAATTGCACAGCGGATGATCTGAAAAATTCAAAAGTTTTTTTGAGCCTGGCGATTTTCACGACTTTCGGACTATTCTATACCCACCATCTCACGGCTTTCATTTTTCTGTTTGTTTTTGCCTTCCTCATTGTCACTTATCTCCTGCTGAATTTTAGGGATGCCAGGGAAATTTTGTCACGGATAAAAAAGATTGTATTTTCTTTTCCGGTTTTAGCCGTTTTCATCGGTGGATTGCTGTTTTTCTTTTTTATTTTTACTCCCAACTATGTCAATCCATCCGCGGTCAACACGGCTGTCGGCGCGCCTTCCAAGGCCACCCGCGAGGGCCTGACTTTCGCCAATTTGAAATCCAGCATCGGCGAGGCCCGCTTGGGACTGGGGATTTTTGGCACTCTGATTTTGCTGTTTGTCTACCGGAAAAATAGACGGGATTTTGGTTATCTG
>PFVN01000059.1 GCA_002790635.1 Candidatus Moranbacteria bacterium CG_4_9_14_3_um_filter_42_9 | reverse complement strand
TTGTCACGCTTAAGATATGCCACATATGAATCTTTGATCGGAAATAAATCCATTTTCAAAAGAGTTTCAAGCAGTGTGGCATTATCCTTCTTTTTAAACGCTTTTTCTACCTTTTTCCATAATTCGCCGTCGAGATCTCTTATTCCCTCGGGAATTGTAGGATAAACATGAAAAAGATCATCCAAATAACTCCTTTGGTTAGCATATTCTATGCTTAATTGTGTCCAATGATTGTTCATAAGCTTATTTTACTACAAAATTAAATAAAATAGAAATCGTTTTTTACTGCCCCTTTGTGGGCAGAAAAAACACCTTATACCCCTATATAAATAGATAAAAAAAACTTATTTTTCCTTATTATTAAAAAAGCAAATTTAAAAAAAGAAAAAAGAAAGAATTTTATTTCACATAACTCGTTATTGTGCGATGTGATTGATGGATAATATACTAAATTTGCATTAATTGCGAAGTTTAGTATAATATTCTTATAAGTCAATTAAGTCAATTTTAGCATAAAACACATGCGTTTGCCAGAACTTTTGGACAAAATCAAGCATGAATTGAGGCTGCGTAATTATAGCCGCCGGACAATGGAAAGTTATTTGCTTTGTTTGAAAGACTACTTCCAATTTGCCAAAACAATCAAAAAGGATCCCGACATTCCCCTGCTCAAAAGATACCTCCTGGAAAAACAAGGGCGGGGCCAGGCGCCACAGACGATCAATCTCTACCTCAACGCCGTCAAGTATTTCTACCGCGAAATCATGAGATCTTCCGTTTCAATTGACTTGAAATTCGCCAAAACTTCCAAGAAACTACCGGTCGTGCTTTCCCGCCTGGAGATTGAAAAAATTATTGATTCCATTGATAATCCAAAACATAAACTAATCATTGCTCTGTCCTATGGCGCGGGCCTACGGGTAAGCGAAGCGATAAATTTGCGCATCCGAGACATTGATTTTGACGAGTTAATCATTCATTTGAAAGCTGCCAAGGGCAACAAGGATCGAATCACCATTTTTCCGGAAAAACTGAAGGCGGATTTGCATGAATTGACAGCCTTGCAACACGGCAATGAATATGTTTTTGAGTCCGAACGGGGCGGCAAGCTCACAGAAAGAACCGCCCAGATGGTCTTTGAAAAAGCGCTGAAAAAGGCTAGAATAGAAAAAGACGCCTCATTCCACTCGCTTCGCCACAGTTTTGCCACTCACCTTCTGGAAAACGGCGTGGATGTGCGCTATGTTCAGGAGCTGCTGGGACACGCCAATATCCGAACCACGCAGTTGTATACCAAAGTAACCAACCCGAGCCTGAAAAATATCAAAAGCCCGCTGGAATGAAATTTTCCTAAAGCTCGGTTTTTCCCTCCTGTCCAGCTAAAGCGGGACAGGATTCCTCAAAGCCAAGCTTTGGAAAATATATATAAATTTTATTTAGCAGGATAAATGAACAAGCAAATCGACGACATTAAAAAAGAATACGCTGACATCCAAAAGAAACTCGCTGACCCCGAGGTGGTTTCGGGCGGGAGTAAAATGATAGGACTCGGAAAAAGACAAGCGGAATTGTCAGAGACCATCCGCGTCATTGATGAATTTCAAAAAACGGAAGCTGAGATGAAAGAAAATGCCCAAATTGTCAATACCGAAGAAGATCCGGAAGTTAGGCAAATGGCTATGGATGAGAATGTGAAACTTTCCGAAAAGAAAGCACGCCTGGAAAAAGAACTGGAAAAACTGCTGATCCCCAAAGATCCCAACGACAGCAAAAATGTCATCGTGGAAATCCGCGCCGGCGCGGGAGGCGATGAATCGGCTCTTTTTTCCGCCACTCTTTTTCGCATGTATTCCAAGTTTGCTGAAAAAAATGGCTGGCAAGTGTCAGTTTTGAGTTCCCACCACATCGGTATCGGGGGATTTAAGGAAATTATTTTTGAAATCAACGGCGCCAACGTGTATGAAAAGATGAAATACGAATCCGGTGTCCACCGCGTTCAAAGGATTCCGGAAACGGAGAAAAACGGCCGCATCCATACCTCCACTTCCACAGTAGCCGTCCTGCCGGAAGCTGACGAAGTCGCTTTGAAAATCGAGGAAAAAGACTTGAGAATCGACACTTTCTGCTCATCCGGGCCCGGCGGCCAATCGGTCAATACCACCAAGAGCGCGGTCAGAATCTTGCATATCCCGACCGGTCTCATCGTTTCCTGCCAAGATCAAAAATCGCAAATCAAAAACAAGGATAAGGCCATGAAAGTTTTGCGCTCGCGCCTATTGCAGTTAGAAGAGGACCGCAAAGCCCAAGAAGCTGAAGACGCACGGAGAAGCCAAATTGGCACCGGCGACCGGAGTGAAAAGATCCGGACTTATAATTTTCCCCAGGACCGCGTGACTGACCATCGCATCAAAGAGAACTGGAGCAACTTGCCGGGAATTATTGATGGGAATATTGGAGAAATCATAGACGCGCTTCAGGAAGAGGACATTAAGCTTAAATTAAAAAAGGCTTAATTTAAGCAATTTCTAATTACCAATTTCTACTTTCTAAACAATAATCAATGACTGAATTTTAATGTCTAAACTTTTGACATTGGTTATTGGGTAATTGTGATTTTATTAGTAATTAGATATTAGGAATTACAAACTGATGCTCACAATTAAAGACATCTTGAATATATATCACAGTAAAATCGATTACCTAGATCTAGAACTCTTGATCTCCGCTATAATCGGCAAGCCTCGTGAATTTGTCATGTCTCATCCTGAATATAGGATAAATTCATTGAAAATTGAAAATTTAAAATTGAAAATTGCCCGAAGGGCTGATCATGAGCCAATTGCTTATATTTTGGGCCAAAAAGAGTTCTATGGCCTGAATTTTAGGATAAATAAAAATACGCTCATTCCCCGCCCAGAGAGTGAATTACTGGTAGAGCGAGCACTAGATCTGCTACGTAGTATGTTACGTAGCAAGCTACGTAACACAATAATTATTGACGTCGGGACCGGCTCGGGCAACATCATAATTTCCATCGCGCAGAACTTACTGAGTGGTAGGTTTTATGGAATCGACATTTCCGAGAACGCTTTATTGGTTGCCAGGCAAAATGCCAAGCTCCATAAAGTTAGCAAGAGAATAAAATTTATACGAGGTAATTTATTGGAGCCGCTATTGAAAACCAGGAGCACCGGGCTTAAGGATAAAAAAATTATCATAGTTGCCAATTTGCCGTACTTAGCAAAAAATATTTACGCTTCTGCCAGCCCCGATATAAAAAAATACGAACCTCGCTTGGCGCTGCTCAGCGGGAAAAACGGCCTCGCTCATTACGAAAAATTACTCATACAAACTAAAAAGTTGTCGGTTGTCGGTTGTCGGTTGTCGGTTTTTATGGAGATAAGTCCCGAACAAAAATCCGCTCTGCAAAAAATGATAAAAAGCTTTTTTTCAAAAGTCAAAATAGCCTTTCATCGCGACCTGTCCGACCGGTGGCGAGTCTGCCAAATTGAGCTTTAGAAACGCAAAAACCCGCGTGTTAGCGGGTTTTTGTTTTTAACAGTTGGCCGATTCCGCTTCACGCGGATCCCGCCTTAGCGGGAAACCAAAAGTTGATAATTTTTTGCTTCGGCAGAAAAAATTTTGTTCTTGCCTCAGCAAAGATATAAGAGACTATCGTTTCTTTTTCTTTGCAGCTTTTTTCTTTCCACCTTTCTTTGCTGCTTTTTTCTTTGCCATTTTATTTCACCGTCCTTTCTATTTTTATTTAACGCTCGAGGCGCATCAGCCCCCGACTGATATCAAATTTATTTTTGTTTTCGACCTTTTTGCAAAACTATTTTAAAAAGTTTTTT
>PFVN01000082.1 GCA_002790635.1 Candidatus Moranbacteria bacterium CG_4_9_14_3_um_filter_42_9 | reverse complement strand
AAAATTCTGTGTCTAGCATCCTGCGGGAGCAGCTCCTGGAGCAAATATTACACCGGTCTGTCCAAAAGTCGCGGTGCAGTTCGTTCCGGTTACGTCCGCAGCTGATACTGCCGTAGGAACACCGGATGCTGCAATGTCAGCACCACCACCAACACCAGTACAGGTATTAGCAATTGTAAATGGTCCTCCAGAAATAGATCCGGAATTATTTGTTGCAGGCCAAGCCGGAATATCTGACGCGTTGCCGGAATCACAAGCCACTATCAGGGCTGGCTGTATGCTAGCCGCCGTAGACTTAAATTCAGCCATCTTGGCTCTGGTTCTGGCACTGCTCAAACTGACCAACACGATGGAAGCCAATATGCCAATGATAGCGATAACGATCAAAAGTTCGATCAGAGTAAACCCTTTTAATTTTTTCATATTTTCACCTGCCTTTCTATTTCTATTTTTATTTTTATCAAAACTGTCGTTTTTTAGAGGATGCTTTTTTTATTATATCCCGTTTAGGACAATTCACAAAATGCTTACAATTGGGACGCGACATCATAAATTGGCATCAGGATCAAAAACACCAGCACGCCGACCGCTATCCCGATTATTACCATCATAATCGGTTCAATGAGAGTGGACAGATTTTTGGCCGCCACATCCACTTCTTGTTCATAAAATTTGGCGATGTAGCGCAGAACCAAGTCAATTTCTCCCGACTCTTCACCGATTTTTACCATTTGGGAAACAATGGGAGGAATGTGTCCGGACTTGCGCAAAACATCGCTCATACTGCCCCCAATCTTGACTTCATCCGCCATTTTCAGAATGATGCCTTGATACACCGAATTGTTGATTACGGAACTAGTCAAAAAGATGGACCGGATGATGGGCAAACCGCCCTCCAAAAGAACATTGAGATTATCGGCAAACCGGGCGATATAGAGTTTTTGAAAAATCGGCCCAACTAAAGGCATTTTCAGTTTGACCTCGTCCCATTCCCGCTTCCCGTTGTCCGTTTTGATGTAATAAAAAAATCCGCCGATGACTCCGATGACTATGAGACTATTCGCCCACCAGTATTTGGCCATAAAATCGCTCACCGTTATGGTCATTTGCGTATACCAGGGCAGCGTCACGTCCAGGCTTTTGACAACCGCCGTCAGCCGGGGAATGATGAAAGTGATGAACAAGAATCCGATGACGAAAAAAACAGTCAGAATTATCAGCGGATACATCATAGCCGACCGGATCTTGGTATAGAGCAGGTAGTTCTTTTCAATATTTTTGGCCACGTAATCCACGGATTTTTTGAGGTTGCCTGAAGCTTCGCCGGCCCGGATGATGTTGGTCGCCAGAATAGAAAAAACAGTTTTGTGTTTTTTGAGGGCATCAGAAAGCGGCAAACCGTCCTGGATGTCGCTGATCACATCCTCCAGAATTTTTCGGAAATAAAGATTCTTGGTTTCTTCTTTGATAGATATTAGCGAGACCACGATCGGAACCTTAGCTTCTATCAAAATGGAAAGCTGTTTGAAAAAAATCATCAGCTCCTTGTCGCTTACCCGGTCAAAATATTTCAAAAAGGCCTTGACCACATCTTCCCCGCCTTTTTCTTCCCGGATATAAATCGGGAAAAGGCCGTTCTGCTGCAGCACTTCAATGGCCCCTTCGTCATTGAGCGCCTCCACCGACCCTTCTTTCAGCTCGCCTTGTTTGTTTTTCGCCTTAAAAGTGAATTTCATTCCCCGTAGTAGAATTTCGACAACTTATTTTTTAATAAATCATCCTAATTCTATTTTAATTATTAGCTTGCTTACTAGGATAAATTGCCCAGCCTTGAGCCCCTTCGGGACCCGGTCGCAATTTCACTACTGGGCATTTTTTTAATTCATATTTTATCTTAACAAGTTTTGAAAGTTCCTTTGGTCTTTCGCGTAATGCATCCCATCTTCCAAAGAAACAACGCCTTGGCGCACCAGGTTGGCAAGCGACTTGTCCATTGAAACCATCCCCTGATCGGCGCTGGTTTCAATCACATTGTCAATCTGATATGATTTTCCCTCCCGGATAAGGTTTTCCACGGCGTGATTTTTCAGCATTATCTCAATCGCCGGAAAGCGTCCGCCGTTTATTCCCGGGACCAGCCGCTGGGACATCACGCCCAAAAGCGAACCGGCTAATTGCGTCCGCACCTGATTTTGCTGGTGGGCCGGAAAAACATCAATGATTCTGTCGATGGTCTGCGGACAATCATTGGTATGGAGAGTGGCAAAAATCAAATGGCCGGTTTCGGCCGCTGTGATGGCGGTGCTGATAGTGTCCAAATCGCGCATTTCTCCGATCAAAACCACGTTAGCGTCTTCGCGGAACACCGCTTTCAGGGCCAGATGGAATGACTTGGAATCCTGGAAAACTTCCCGCTGGTTGATGATGCACTTGTCTTGCTCATAAATATATTCAATCGGATCTTCAATGGTGACGATGTGCTTTTCTTGCCGATGGTTGATCTCATTGATGAGCGCCGCCAAAGTCGTCGATTTTCCGTGACCGACCGGTCCGACCGCCAAAAACAAACCCTGGGAATATTTAGTGAAATTATAGAGAGTTTCCGGCAAATTGAGCTGTTTCAGATCTTTGATGTCCCGCGGAATTAGCCGGAAAGCGATGCTCAAAAACCCCTGCTGGAAAAAAGCGTTGGTGCGGAACCGGGCTTTGCCCTCAAGATTATAGGAAAAATCAGCCTGCCCCTCGTCCAACAACTGTTCCTTGTGTTTTTCGCTCATTATGGCATCGCTCATTGCCTTGATATCTTCCGGCGTGAGAATGCTTTCATGGATCAAAGGAAAAAGTTTTCCGTCAATCCGGAAGGTGGGATAGCGGCCAACCGTCAAATGCAGGTCAGAGGCATTTTGCTGGGCAGCCAAGCGCAAAAGATTTTTTATCCTCTGTTCCGCGTGTATCATGCTCATAATTTATGTGTTGGTTTAATTTTTATTTTCCTCCGCCTTTTTTCCCGGCAGATAAATTTTTATTTTTTCCATAACTTCCGAAGGGGTAAAATGAGATTTGATCAGATAATCGCTGGCTCCCAGCCCCAGCCCGACATTGATTTCTTCTTTTTGGCTGAGATTTGTCAGCAAAATTACCGGCATATTTTTCAGGTCGGCCCGCTCTCTGATTTTTTTCAGAACTTCTATGCCATCCATATATGGCATCACGATGTCCAGAAGCAACAGATCCGGTTTTTCCTTTTCCAGCTTCTTCATCGCCTCTACGCCGTTTCTCGCCTCGATCACCGTATAGCCCTCCTGGGACAATTTTGTCTGATAGATATCCAAAACGAACGAGTCGTCTTCCACTATCATTATTTTTTTGCTGTTCGGCATAAAAATTGGATTAATATATGTTAAATTTCTTCTTCCAGCACGGTTATTTTTTCCCCCGTCACTCTTTCCACCTCCTCAAGATTTGTGAGGCCTTTCAAAACTTTTAAAATTCCGTCTTGCCGAATGGTCAGAAATCCCAACCGCCAGCTTTCTTCCTTTATGGCCGATTCACTGCCGGCTTTTTCAATGATGATGTTTCGGATACTATCCGTGACATACACTGCTTCATAGATCGCTAATCTGCCTTTGAATCCGCTGCCATTGCACGCATCACAGCCTTTTCCGTGGTAGAATCTCGGATTTTCGCCTGAATTCAAACCATATTTGCGCAGTTCATCTTCCGATATATCTTTTATTTCTTTTTTTATCTCGGCAATCACCACTTCGGATATTTTTTTCTCCTCTTTACAGTTCTCGCAAATTTGTCTGACTAATCTTTGCGCGACG
>PFVN01000051.1:368-4037 GCA_002790635.1 Candidatus Moranbacteria bacterium CG_4_9_14_3_um_filter_42_9 | reverse complement strand
CGCCGCGACTTCAGAAATTGAATTGGCTCCTGCTCGCGTTATAACCAGATCGGCTACCGCAAAAACGTCCTTTAAATCCTCACTGATAAAAGGAAAAATATGATATCCCTCTCTCCCGGGTTTAATCCCCAATTCCCCGGCTTTATGCTTCACTTCTTCAAAGTTTTTTTCTCCGGTCTGGTGGATAACCTGATATTGATGTAGTAGCTGGGGCAAAATGTTGACAATTTTGATGTTGATCGTTCGGGATCCTTGAGAGCCACCCGTAACAAAGATGGTTTTTTTTGATTCAAGTAGGGAAAGTTTTTCTCTGATTTTCGCAGCATTCCCTTGATTGATATCTGGGCGCAAAGGATTGCCGGTCAATACAACTTGTGAAGCGGGAAACTCCTGTTCGGCGGAAGGATAAGAAACAGCAATGCGGGTTGCAAATTTGCTCAGAATGCTATTGGTCACTCCCGGAACACTGTCGGATTCGTGAATCATGATCGGAATCCGATAAAGCCAGCCGGCTAAAACCACCGGGAAAGAAGCATATCCACCCTTGGAAAAAATGGCGTCCGGCATATGCACCAGCAAATACCAAAGAGCATGAAAAAATCCCGCGATGACTTTAAAAAAATCGATAATATTCGCAAAAGCAAAATAGCGCCGCATTTTCCCCACAGAAATATTTTCCGTCGGAATTCCTTCCCGGCTCATAAATTCTTCTTCCATTTTTCCTTTGGAACCGATAAAAACAAACTCGGCTTGCGGATATTTTTCCCGTATCTTATTAGCTACATTTATTAAGGGAACGATATGTCCGCCCGTTCCACCACCTGCTAATACAATTTTCATAGCTTTTTGCCGGTTAAATTGCGGTCTTTCCGCGCCCGCTTGGTAAAATTTAACTAGGCGAAATTAATTTTTATTTTAAAATTTAATCTAATTTAGTGTGTTTGGAGATATTGAGCAATATCCCGACTCCCAGCATCAAAAATACCACTGATGTTCCGCCATAGCTTATAAATGGCAGCGGTATTCCGGTCAGTGGAATAATTCCGGAAATGGCGGCGATGTTTATAAAGGCTTGAAAAAATATCCAGGAAACTATCCCGATGGCTAACAACCGGGAAAAATTATCTGGTGCGTTTTTGGCGATTTTCAAACCGCGCATAGCCAAGATGACAAAAAGCATAACCAAAATCGATGCTCCGACAAACCCCAGCTCTTCGCCTATTATAGCAAATATAGAATCGCCCACAGGCTCTGGCAAGTAGTTGAACTTCTGCAAACTGTGGCCCAATCCGACTCCGAAAAAACCACCAGATCCTAAGGCTAGCAGGGCTTGATTTATTTGGTAGCCAACTCCCTGCGGATCAATTTCCGGATGTAGAAAGACCAGAAATCGGCTGACGCGATAAGCTTCGGTCTTTATCAGCATAAATAAAAGCACTATACCGGCCAAGCCCATCGCCAGCATGTGAGAAAGTCTGGATCCGGAAACAAAAAACATTGACATGGCGATTAATATAATGACTCCAAGCGTTCCGACATCCGGCTGCTTGATCAATAGGAAGCTTATCAGCCCCAAAATCAGCATAAAAGGCATTAGGCCCTCAAAAATATCTTTTACTCTTTCCCCCCGGCTTTCCAGCCACGCGGCCAGATATATTATCAGGCTTAATTTTAGCATTTCTGAGGGCTGAAAGGAAATTGAACTCAGTTGTATCCAGCGGCTGGCTCCATAAATTTTTGCTCCAATTCCCGGAATAAAAACCAGCACTAGTAGCCCGATACTCATAAAAAAAAGGGGGGGAGCGATTTTTTTCCAATGTGCGTAATTTATTTTTTGCCCGACATAAAGCATTACCAATCCCGGAACAATACCAAAAAGCAGTTGCCTCTTGAAAAAGAAATATGAATCTCCAAAGCGAATTTTGGAATAAGCCACTCCGGCCGAAGCGATCATAACCAGCCCAAAAGTCAACAAGGCCGGAATAGTGAACAAGAGTATTTTATCCGATTCTTCTTTCTGATTTTTCATATTAAAGAAAAAAGCAAAACCTAGAGACTCCGGGCTTTTCTTTCTTTCCACTTTTTAATTTTCTGATGATTTCCACCAAGAAGAACTTTCGGGACGTTCCAGCCATTAAATTTTTCCGGCTTGGTATACTGTGGGTATTCTAATCCTGAATTTTTAATTTTGCCAAAACTCTCCTCTTCCAAAGATTTTGGATTACCGAGAACCCCGGGCAAAAGACGCGTTATGGAATCGACCAGAATCATCGCCGGTATTTCTCCTCCGGTCAATACATAGTCGCCGATGGAAATCTCCTCGTCCGCGACATATTTCACCACTCTTTCGTCCACGCCCTCATACCGCCCGCAGATGAAGATCAAGTTGTCATACTTTGCCAGCCGCCGAGCATCTTTTTGAGTATATTTCTTCCCTTTCGCTGAAAAAAGAATAATCCTTGACTTTGAACTTTGAACTTTGAACTTTGAACTTAAAACTTGAATACATCGCCAGATGGGCTCAAGCTTGAGCACCATCCCCGCTCCGCCGCCATACGGAGTATCGTCCACCGTCCGATGCTTATCAATTGTCCAGTCGCGAAGATCATGGATTTTTATTTCAATGATTTTTCTTTTCAGAGCGCGTCTAATTATTGACGCGCCGAAATAGCCACAAGAGTCTCCTCTAGAGGCTGATCCGCCTTGGGCGGAAAATATTTTAGGGAAAATTGTTACTATATCAAATCTCATCCCGTTGCAAAATTGGCAGGCTTTTGAAAGCTATCGAAATAAAAATTATTATTTAAATGTCCCCTTACTTAATATATAAATCGGGTTTGTAACAGGACAAGTATGTCTGAATTTTAGCATATTTACACCCACACCAACAATATATTGCGAGTATTAATGCCAAGCCGAATTAATTGTTCGGACACGTGCCTGTTGGTTTTGGATCTTGAAGCAAAAACAAAAAAGCCGGATGTGGCTTTTTTGCTAAATTTCCCGAATAATCGGGATTGGATTCATGTTTAAACTATAAGTCTCCAACAACATCATCAATACTTTTCGGTTCCGGCGCTTTTCTTTCGGAGCCTTCCGGTTCGTTAATTTTCAAATTAACGCGGGCATTGTTTTTAGCCCCGATGATGCGAAGAAGAGTTCGTAAGGCTTTCGCCGTAGCACCCTCTCTTCCTATAACCATTCCCATATCTGACGGGTCAACATCCAATGTTATAAGCACTCCCATTTCGTCAATCTTTCTTTCAACCTTGACTGCGTCCGGGTTGCTGACAATTTGCTTGACAACATACTCGACGAAGTCTCTGTCTTTTGAGCTCTCTGTCATTTTCGTGATTATATGATTTATTATATTTTCAAAAAGACCAGGAGTTGCGGAAGTTCGACCATCCATCCCTATATCGCTAGCAAAGCGAGCTTCTCCTAGCTTTTCTATTTTCACTATAATCAATAATTGAATTTTTGTCAAATTCGCATATTTTGAACTAAAAGTCCTTGAAAATTGTATTAAATTACAAAAGTTAACCGCTTTCAATTCCTTTTTTCTAAAAATATGGGCGCCTGCCAAACCAAAAAAATTACATTCAGATCAATTGCTCGGGACATCGCTTTAGCTTTTTTGGATGTATTTTTTCTTTCCTTAGCTGCTTT
>PFVN01000051.1:0-288 GCA_002790635.1 Candidatus Moranbacteria bacterium CG_4_9_14_3_um_filter_42_9 | reverse complement strand
TGATTTACGACCGCACCGGAGAACATGTGCTGTATGAAATTCATGGAGAAGAAAATCGCAAAATAATCCCGCACGAAAAAATTCCTGATACAGCGCGAGTTGCTACCATTGCGGCTGAAGATGACGGTTTTTACAGCCACTATGGAATAGATCCGCTGGCGGTTCTGCGAGCGATTTTTACCAACCTTAAAAACAATGATGCTCAGCAAGGCGGTTCGACCATAACCCAGCAGCTGGCCCGCAATGCCTTTTTGACGCGTGAAAAGACTTTTCGCCGGAAATTTCTGG
>PFVN01000094.1:3110-3986 GCA_002790635.1 Candidatus Moranbacteria bacterium CG_4_9_14_3_um_filter_42_9 | reverse complement strand
AGATAACGCGGGAGATTGCGCCGGTATGGCAGCGGACCTTTTCGAAACTTATGCCGTGACGGCGATTGCGGCGATGATTTTGGGTTCGCTTACTTTTGCCAAGTTTCCCTCAGCGGTCGTTTATCCGTTGGCCATCGGAGCCGTTTCCATCGTCGCTTCGATACTCGGAATTTATTTCGTGCGGTTGGGAGCAAATAAAAATATTATGGGTGCTCTTTACAAGGGGCTCATCGCTTCTTCGGTCATTGCGCTGGCGGCTTTCTATCCCATTACGAAAAGTTTGATGGGGGCCAATAAATTGTATAGTTTCGGAAGTGTCTACGCGGCGGCGGTCGTCGGGATTTTGATTACGGCCGGCATGGTTTTGATTACGGAATATTACACTTCCAAAAAATATCGGCCGGTCCAAGCTATTGCTAAGGCGTCGGAAACCGGACACGGAACCAACGTGATCATGGGATTGGCGATGGGCATGGAAGCGACGGCTCTGCCGATAGTTATCATCGTCGCCGGTATCCTGACTGCCTATTGGTTAGTCGGTCTTTATGGAGTGGCGGTGGCGGCGATGAGTATGCTTTCGATGGCCGGAATTATTGTGGCAATCGATGCCTTCGGACCGATCACTGATAATGCGGGAGGCATCGCGGAGATGTCTTCGCTGGGAAAAGAAATTCGGGAAGTGACTGACGCGCTGGACGCGGTCGGCAACACAACCAAGGCGGTCACTAAGGGCTATGCCATTGCTTCGGCCGGGCTCGCCGCCATTGTTCTTTTTGCGTCTTACGTCCAGGAGTTGGCGGAAAAAGGCGGGGAGGGAATCAATTTTAGCTTGGACAATGTGAATGTAATTGTCGGACTTCTTATCGGCGGTATGCT
>PFVN01000094.1:0-3089 GCA_002790635.1 Candidatus Moranbacteria bacterium CG_4_9_14_3_um_filter_42_9 | reverse complement strand
CAGTATGCGGGCGGTTTCCAAGGCAGCCGGTGCAGTCGTGGAAGAAGTACGGAGGCAATTCCGGGAGATCAAAGGTATTATGGAAGGGACGGCCAAACCGGATTATGCGACGAGCGTGGATATTGTCACTAAAGCGGCGATCCGCGAAATGATAATTCCCGCGGCGATTCCAGTACTGGCACCGATCCTGGTTGGATTTATTTTGGGACCGGAAGCTCTGGGAGGACTGCTGGTCGGGACGATCATCACCGGAATTTTTATCGCGATTTCCATGACGAGCGGCGGCGGCGCGTGGGACAATGCCAAGAAATATATCGAAGAGGGCAATTACGGCGGCAAAGGATCCTTTGCTCACCAAGCGGCGGTGACCGGAGACACGGTCGGTGATCCTTATAAAGATACGGCCGGACCGGCTATTAATCCGATGATCAAGATCATCAACATCGTCGCTCTGCTCTTGGCTGGGTTCATAATTTAATTTCTTTCGGTTGAATAATAATGAATGATAAAAAACTACCCAAATCAAAAATAGAGCTTTCCATCACTGTTCCATGGTCTGAGTGGGAAAAATATCTGGACAGTGCGGCCGAGGAAGTCTCCAAAGAAATAAAAATTTCGGGATTTCGCCCGGGCAAAGCGCCGAGGAAAATGGTGGAGCAAAAAGTCGGCAGAGGCGTGCTTCTTAATAATGCCGCCGAGCTGGCCGTGCAAAAAAGCTATGTTGATTATGTGACCAAGGAAAAACTGGATGTCATCGGGAGCCCGGAGATCGAGTTAAAAACCATTGCGGAGGGAAAGGATCTGGAATATGTCGCGCGGACCGCGGTGATGCCGGAAGTAACAGTGGACGAAAAATACAAAAAATCTATTGCGAAAATTAATCAAGAGTATAAGAATAAAAAATCCGAAGTCAGCGAAGAGGAACTGCAGTTAGAACTGGAGAAGTTGGCTAATAGCCGGACCAAGCTGGTGACGGTACGGCGCGGCGCGCAAAAAAATGACAGCGTGGAAGTGGACTTTGCGGTTTTGGTGGGCGGAGTGCCGATCGAAAATGGAACAAGCAAGAACCATCCGGTAGTGATCGGTAAAGAGGTGTTCATTCCCGGGTTCGAAGATAATTTAGTCGGCATGCAAGAGGGAGAGGAAAAAGAATTTGAGTTGGAATTTCCCGCAGACTATCATAATCAAAATTTGCAAGAAAAAAAAGCGACCTTTAAAGTGAAAGTGAACTTGGTCCAGGAAAGACAGGTTCCGGAAATCAATGACGAATTTGCCAAGTCACTGGGAAACTTTGCGGATCTTGAAGCTCTCAAAAAAAATATGCGCTCGGGGTTGGAACATGAGCAGGCGCACAAAATGAGGGAAAGCCAAAGAAATGAATACGTCGAAAAAATAATTGAAAATACCCAAGTGGAGATTCCGGAAGCTCTGATTCATGAGGAAATTCATAAAATGTTCCATGAGTTTGAGCAGCAGATCCAATCGATGGGAATGAATATGGATCAGTATCTCGGCCAGATCAAAAAAAAGAAAGAAGAACTGGAAAAAGATTGGGAGCCCAACGCCGCCAAAAGAGTCAAATCGGCCTTGGTACTCAATAAGATAGTGAAAAAAGAAGGGGTTTCGCTAACCGCGAAAGAAATCGAGGAGGAAATGAACAAAACGCTTCAGTATTATAAAGATGTCAAAGATTTTGCCAAGAATATTGATATGGAAAGGCTGTATAATTATACGAAAGGGGTTATGGAAAACGAAAAAGCTTTCAAATATTTAGAAAGTTTGTAGTGTTTGTTAAATTTAATCTCCCGCAAATCTACAAATCACCTACAAATTTATCCATACCAAAATTGTGGATTTGTAAAAGGATTTGTATATTCGTGGGGATAATCATTATGAAGAATCAATACCTTATACCGACCGTCATCGAAAAGACTAGTTATGGCGAGCGGGCGTATGATATCTATTCGAGGCTCTTGAAAGACCGCATCATATTTCTGGGCGGTCCGATTGATGACATCGCGGCCAACAGTGTGATCGCGCAACTTCTGTTTCTGGATTCGCAAAACAACAAAGAGGACATCAAGCTCTACATCAATTCTCCGGGCGGGCAAGTCACTTCAGCCTTGGCCATCTATGACACCATGCAATATGTGAAAGCTGACGTAGCGACAATCTGTATCGGTATGGCCGCATCAGGCGCGGCTTTACTTTTGGCTGCCGGAGCGAAAAACAAAAGGATGGTTCTGCCCAACAGCGAAGTTCTGATCCACCAAGTTATGGGCGGCGCCCAAGGCCAGGCTACCGACATTGATATTCACGCCAAACATATTTTGAATGTCAAAAATAGATTAAATGAAATCCTGGCCAAGCACACGGGAAAGACAGTTGAAAAAGTGGAAAAGGACGCCGAGCGCGATTATTTTATGAGCGCGGAAGAGGCGAAGGCGTATGGGATCGTGGATAAGATTATAAAGTAAATCGTTCCCTTTATAACATTCAAGTAAATAAAAAATCCCGAGTAGTTCGGGATTTTTTTTAAATTTCAAATTATAAAATTCTTTTAAAGTTTATTTCAAAAGCGGCAACAAGCTTTCGCCGGTCATTTCCTTTGATTTTTGCAGATTCAAAAGCTCCAAAACTGTTGGTGCAACATCGCTCAAAAGCCCCGTCACCTTAATTTCCTCCGGATCAGCAATGGGCGGAATATTTTTGTGGTTTTCAGCGGTTACAAACCAGAAGGGAACCGGATTAATGGAATGTTCCGTATTGGTTTCGCCCGTTAAATTATTTTTGAGCTCCTCCGCATTGCCATGGTCGGCCGTAATCAGCAAACACCCACCGGCCATTAAAATGGCCGGAATAAGTTTTCCCAGGCAATCATCAATAGCTTCCGCTGCTCGGATAGTTGCATTTTCATTACCCGTATGTCCGACAATGTCGGCATTAGCGTAATTTACCAGAATAAAAGCATATTTATTTTCTTTTAGTGTTGAGATAACCTTGGCGGTTATTTCTTTGGCACTCATTTCCGGAGCGTCGGCGAAGTTTTCTACAGTCAAGGAGGGAACGATCACGCGATCTTCGCCGGG
>PFVN01000044.1:1628-4121 GCA_002790635.1 Candidatus Moranbacteria bacterium CG_4_9_14_3_um_filter_42_9 | reverse complement strand
TTCGTGATTACAGAAAATATCCTTTCCATATCATAATTGCCTTCCAGATTTTTCAAATCAGCGCTGCTTAATTTGTATTCTTTGCGGCAATCCGGACACAGCTTTCTGACAAGGCGCTGAGCAATAATAACATTTATGGTTGATGCCAAAAGAAAAGGCTCAGCGCCCATATCAATAAGCCGCGGCAGGGTTCCGGCCGCACTGTTAGTATGGAGAGTCGATAGCACCAGATGCCCGGTCATCGCCGAATGGATAGCCATTTCCATAGTCTCTTTGTCACGGATTTCTCCAACCATTATTATGTCCGGGTCTTGGCGCAGTAACGCCCGGAGTCCGGCCGCGAAAGTGAGCCCGACTTTGGGATAAATTTGCGTTTGGTTGATTCTGGGCATCCGATATTCAACCGGGTCTTCTACAGTGCTAATGTTGACTTCTGGCGTATTGAGAATATCCATTATAGTATAAAGGGTCGTGGTCTTTCCCGAACCGGTCGGTCCGGTTACCAAGATCATGCCATTAGGTTTTTTTATGTGCCGATGGATAATCTCCAGGCCTTTCCCGGTAACACCCATTTTTTCCAGAGTCAGTCCCTTAGATGATTCATCCAGGAGGCGCATGACTATTTTTTCGCCGTTAAATATAGGCAGAATACTTACCCGGAAAGACATTTTTGTTCCTTCTTTTTCAATCTTGAAGCGGCCGTCTTGGGGAACACGATGCTCGTCCAGCTTCAGATTAGAAAGCACTTTTATCCTGGCGATAATTCCTTGTTGAATTTGTAGTGGCAATATCATGGCCGGGTGCAGGATGCCGTCAATCCGGTAGCGCACTCTGACTTCTTTTTCATCCGGCTCGATATGAATATCGCTGGCGTTCTGCAAAATTGCGTGCTTTATCAGCGTATCGACTATTTTTATAATGGGCAGCTTCTGGGCGATTTCCTCCAAATTTTCTTCCTCCCCATTTTCCCCAGCCTCAGTTGAATTTTTGCTTATAATATCGCCAAATTCGGCCTTCAGGCTTTTTTCATATTGTCGAAGAACACTCTCCATGCTCTCCTGGGATGTCAAACAGGTTATTATTTTAAGTCCGGATTTTTTCCTGATAAAATCAATGGTCTGGATATCTTCCGGGTTTAACATGGCGACTTTTAATTCTTTTCCTTTCCTCTCAAAAGCGATTATCTTATGCTTTTTTGCGATAGGCTCAGGAATGATCTGCAAAATATCCTGGTCAATAATTTCTTTTACCAGATCAACAAAAGGAACGCCTAAGATATAGGCGTATAATTTTCTCAACTTAACTTCATCAATGAGTTTTTTTTCAAGCAGGACTTCCCCGAGTTTTTTTTCGCTGTTTTGCGCTTCCTTAAAAGCTCCTTCCAGGGCCGCTTTTTCGACCATCTCGGAATCATTGATGAAATCCCTTAATTGGCTGTTCTCTATTCGCATTTTTTGTGTTTATTTTTGAATATATTTTGCAAATACGACTATTTTGAAAAAAATGTAATAGTCTCGCAAAATTAGCAATTCGCAAAGACTACATCTTTAAAGTTTCCTTTACCTTTTTGGCTATATCCTCCAATTTATAATTTGATTTGACCAGATAAGTGCTCGCTCCTTTTTCAAAAGCCCTGTCTATGTCCTCCGGACTTTCCAAGTTGGTCAGCAAAATTACCGGAATGCTTTTGGTGCCGGCCTCGCTTTTCAATTCCGTCAAAACTTCATAGCCGTCTTTTTTGGGCAATATTATATCCAAAAGAACCAGATCGGGTTTTTTGCTTTTAGCTAATAAAATTGCTTGTTCTCCATCAGACGCGCATAAAACTTCAAACCCGTCCTCCGCCAAGAACTCGGCCAGAGCCTTTTGCAATGTGGCTTCATCCTCAACGATTAATATTTTTTTCTTTTCCATAATATTTATCGGCTCGCGACATTTTTTTTAAAAAAATAAAATGCCTGAGGTTTCGTAAATTATTTATTATGTTTTGCGAACACCGGCTGTTTTAGCCATGAGATGCTTGGCTCTTGCCGGTGAGCAGAGTGGCAAGGAAAAGCTGAAAATTGATCCAACCCCTTCCCTGGATCGGAACCAAATCTTTCCGCCGGATTGTTCAATGATATTTTTGGCTATATACAGCCCGAGTCCCGTGCCTTCAGTTTGATATTTAACAGCATTATCGCTCCGAAAAAATTTATTGAAAACCTGGGACTGCTGCTCTTCCGGTATTCCAACCCCGTTGTCCTTGCTGTTGAAAATAACAAACCCGTTTTTTTTGCGGACACTAACTTCTACCTTGCCTCTGCCATCGGTATATTTTATGGCGTTGCTGATAAGATTTTCTATCGCCAATCTCAATTTTTCTACATCCCCTACCACAATTACGGGCGTACTGTTATTTTTAAAAACGATGCTGATGTTCTTGCCTTTGGCCAGCAATACCAGACTATGCACGGTTTCTTGCACGACTTTCTCCAGATCGAAACAGCTTTT
>PFVN01000044.1:0-1446 GCA_002790635.1 Candidatus Moranbacteria bacterium CG_4_9_14_3_um_filter_42_9 | reverse complement strand
GTAGTTGATGCGACGCCACCGAAACAAATTCGCTTTTCATTTTGTTTAGCCGCGCTATCCTGTCCACTTCGGAAATTATTGAGTTGCCGATAGAAAAAATGGTTATGACCACGATGCTTTCCGCGATAACCAGGGCCTCCGGACTATCCGAAAAACTGGAAACATAATAGACGCTAGTCATCGCGACTACGGTGATAATGCCCATCAGTAAAAAAAGAAAGCTGGGAGTTTTCCAGACACTGATTCCCAGTTCCTTGGCTTGTTTTTTGAAATTGAGATCGTTGATTATTTTCATTTTGGTTTTTATGTTAACAATTCAATATACCGCTTAGATTATACCACAAAAACTAGGTTTTCGCACCTTGAGTATCTGCCTGCCAGCTTTAGTCATTTTCGCTATTACACCAGTGAACTTAGCCGTTCCTGAAACTTATCAAAAATTTTTGGCCCTTGCGGACTCGGCAAGAATATCAACGCTTCATTGCTGGCTGAAACCATGCTTCCCGCCTGATGTGTTTTTGGATTCTTGTTTATTCTTTTCATCTGCCACGCGCCAAGACTTTTTTCGATAAAACCGGGTCTCAATATCTTCTCTCCCAGACTCCTTAAGAATCTCGCTGGCCAGATATCGGTGAGCATTTTTAAATTTGCTGCTCCATCTTTTTTATAATTTACTTTATATTCGCCGATCCAGCTGTTTTGCTCTTGAAAATCCTTGAAAGTTTCCAGACCAAAAAGCGGCAACATAAAATAGTATTCCGAAGCCGAAAATATATCCTTCAGCCGAATTTCTAGTGAACTGGTAGTTATAAAATAGTTAAGACAGATGCGGTTAGCAATTTTTTCTCGGTATCTTCTCACTCCCATCAAGTGGACAACTAGCGTGACTAGGATCCGACCGGTGAAAATTTTCCCTTGCTCCAAAACCAGCAACATATCCAAGTCGCTTTTTTCTTCGGCATTCTTCATAGCCATCCTCCCGGTAACAGCGACCATTCGCACATAGGGGACAAAACGCAAAACCTTAGCCACTCTAAGCAAGATTTTATATTTGCTCTCCGCTATTTTATTCCTCCTGATTCTCTGCTCAACAAGATTCTTCCTGCCTTCAAGAAAAAAAAATCCGCGATATTCTTCGATTTTTTTTTTCAAATTTTCATTTTCAAGTTCTTTAATGATATCACACAGCGTGTGTTTTTCCTCTTCACTTTGAACTTTGAACTTTGAACTTTGAACTTTCGTAAGATATTTCCAAATCTCAAAACTAGTCATGGGATAATCCATGACGTCATAGTAAGCTAGAGTGGCTAATATATTTTTAGAAAGTTCAGCGGACATTACAAGCTAAAAATTTAAAATTAAGATGTTAGATTAATTAGCGTTGTTTACAAAAGTTGTTAAAATAGTTAATAACAATTAAGTAAACAACTATGGTTATTCACAAGA
>PFVN01000001.1 GCA_002790635.1 Candidatus Moranbacteria bacterium CG_4_9_14_3_um_filter_42_9 | reverse complement strand
TTGCTCGGCATCGACACGACAAAGCCGGGCGACATCAGCATTCTCGGCAAGTTGGAAGCGGACGGAGTGGTGGCCGGCGCGTTCACGGTCAAGGTGTCCGACGCGGACCGTCCGACTATCGGTCAGAATTATATCGGCGCTCCAAAAACTGATGATCTCGGCAATGTCATTGATGACGGCCGGACCTATTTTGTGAAAACCAAAGCGGTGACCAAAGCCAGCCGGGTTTTCGTGACGGCCAAAGACCTGGTTGACCAGCCGATCGTGGTCATGGAAATCCGGGAAGGCGAAGGCTTCACCGTGGCGGTCAAGAACGTCCTCTCGGAAAACCTCCGCTTTGACTGGCTGATAGTTAATGAAGAAAACAATTCCATAAGCTTGCCGGAAACGCCAACTGTTCCTCCTTCTCCTCCCTCACCGGAAGTGCCGGTGGCGACTGATCCGACCTTGCCGGTCACGGATGCGACTTTGCCCGCGACCGGAGGAACGGCGCCAGCTGGCGGAGCGGCGGGAATTTAATTGAAAATAAATAAAACATGACCAAACCTGCTTACAAAAATCTTCTAACTTACAAATATTCTGTTTACATTCTTGACCTGACTAATGAGTTCACAAAAAAGTTTTTGCCAGGCCCTGAAAGCATGAGGCAGAGACAACAAATGGATCAAGCCGCCCGTTCTTCAAAGCAGTGCATTGCTGAAGGCGCAATGCAAGGGACGAGCCTCAAGGGATACATCAAGATGCTGGGAGTTTCACGCGGAAGCTACGAGGAACTTTTGGAAGACTTCAAGGATATGGCCAGGCAAAAGAAAATCAAAATCTGGGACAAAGAAATGTTCAGGAGGGAAAGGGGGTCAATGAGGGAAAGGCAACTTCGGATTTTTGTGAAAGACGGGGAACATCTCCCTCCTTCCCCTCCTTTACCTCAAAATCTTGAAATTGCTGTCAACATTATGATTGACCTCATTACCCGGACGAACTTTCTTCTGGATCAGCAGAGAAGGGCACTGGAGGAAAAATTTCTGAAAGAAGGCGGTTACACGGAAAATCTTTATCGGAAAAGAGTCGCAACTCGTGACAAACAGAACCAGTAAACCTAACTCTCCTTAACCTCATGAACCTCCTAAATTGAAGAATTGAAATTTTACCAGTTTTGAATTACAATTAAACTCATGCAGAAAAAAAGACTTTACGATATTTTATTGATACTCGGCCTCGTTGGAGCCCTCGGCTTTTTGGGCTGGGCGATTTGGAAAAATAACGGTCCGGAAAAATCGGCCGAGATAAAAATCCTGCCGGAAACCGTGCGGGCGGCGGCTTCGTCGGTCGAAACGGCCCGCACCGAAGACGGGCAACAAGTCGCCACTTTTTTGAGCTATCCGAAATATTATCAAGACGAAAAGAAAGAATGGCAGGCGGTGGAGACGGATATAGTCAAAAATGAGGCCGAGGATATCAAAATGCCCAGCGGACAGTCCGCCGACTGGAAAGTGGATAAAGGCGTCTGGAAATTCTATGCGACCAACGATGGGGCGGTGTCATCGGACAATGCCGGAGTGAAACTGGAAACCCAGCTCAAATCGCTGGTTTATTTTGATACGGAAACCAAGAAAATCGCTACTATATATAGTGTGGATACACAACCTGTAGTGGTACAACCGGTAGTAGCCGGTAACCAGATCATTTGGCCTTCTATTATAGAGGGCATTGACTACAAAATCACCTACATAAATGACCTGATGAAAGAAGAAATTGTGATGTCCGATGTTGCCAGGCAGAAACTGCCGACTCCCGAATCACTCGGCATCCCAAGTGACAGAGCCTATCTGGGTTTTCTTTTTGACCGCTCGCACGAACAGATCGGCGGACTGTCCGCTTACGCGGTGGATAGGAATGGGAGAAAAGAGGTTGATTATGGGACTCGCGGGTTTGAGACGGAAGGCTCGGTGGAGTTTATGGATGAGAAAGGAAATCAGGTGCAGACAATAGAATCTGGGTTCACGACTGTCATTCCCGCGGAGGCGGGAATCCAGGGCTCAGAAACTGGATCCCCGATCAAGTCGGGGATGACAAATGGGAGTGATAAAAATTTGCCATTATTAAAAAGATTTTATAAGGAGAAGCCAGGGGAAATAAATGGCAAAAAATTTCTCTTTTCCGGCTCCAAATACGCCGATATTAAAAATTTGGGCGAGGGCGATTTGCTCTTTGATCCGACGGTGAGTTTCCGAAAAGACGACGGAGGCAGTTATTCCGAAGCTGATGACACCAGTAGTTATGACATGTCCCCTGGCACCATTTACGGCTCTTCTCTTTCGGCGGGTGATGGAGAGAGAGCATTAATTAAATTTATCCATTTTATCGGCTCTGCTTTCAGCAAGGTGCCCGAAGGCAGTGTTATCGTTAGCGCAAACATCACATTGACAACTAGTGTTTCAGGTTGTCAATCTCCGCAAACATTTAGTGTGTATAAAATACTAGATCAATGGACAGAGGGAAATTGTAATGATTGCATCGCCAGCTCCGCCGGAAATTTTGGAGCCACTTACAACAATGCGCAGGATAAATATAATACCGAAACCGCTTACATAAACGACGGCGACGGCATCACCGCTTCAGAAACTTCGGTTACGGTAGATAATGGTTCGGGCGGGAATATTACAGTTTCGGATTGGCCGACACAAGGACTTATTCAAATAGACAGTGAAATAATGTGGTACACCTCCGTGACGGCGAGCGGTTTTTCAGGACTCACGCGCGGCGTAAGCGGAACGACAGCCGCCACTCATGCTGACAACGCAACAGTTGATGGCGACATTACCTGGGTAGAATCGGGCGGCGCGGACGGACCTTCAGGCGGTTCTATTTCCGGAAGTTCCTACGGTAGTTTTACTCCTTCCGCGATTAACACAGCCTATGATATAAACATTACAACATTGGTTCAAGAATGGGTGGACAATCCGGACGAGAACTATGGACTAACGATTTACTATAATGGTGTTGATTTTAGCTGTTTCAAATCATCCGAATATTCCGATGTAAACAAGCGGCCGAAACTAACTGTAGCTTACGCCGAAGCCGGCAGCGGCGCGGCGGGCTTGGTTAACGCCTACGAAAGCAACGACGCGGCCGTTTCTCCCTCCAGCCCCGGCACGGCTACCACTCCTCAAAAAATGGAGTATGCCACCGAGGCCGAGGATTCCGGTTTTTGGACCACCGCCTTGTCCGCGACTGACAACGGTTATGATTCGCAAGTGTTCAAGATGCAAGTGCCGTCAGCCACTTCCACCGCGCCCATCACGGTTAACTGGAAAGGCCACGGCGAATCGGCGGCGACTAATAATAATGTATCGCTCAACATTTGGAATTTCAACTCTTCGGCTTGGGAAGAATTGGATTCCGGCGCGGCGCGGTATAACGACACCTTTACCGACAAAACCGCGGCGCTTAATACGGCGACAAGCTGGGGGACAAGACCAATTGATGAACTATTATTTGATTCGATTAATAATAAAATTTATATCGCCAATTATACGACCACATCGCAAAAATTAGCCAGTTATGATATTTCAGGCAATAGCTTTACTGATCTTACATCTAAAATTTTAGGTTATGTAAAATCAATGGCCTATTATCCTGCAAACCAGGAAATTTACTTGGGATATAATAATGGCCAGTTTAACAAATACACACTAAGCGCTGACACGACTACAACCTTAACTTCCAAAATTTCTTCTTTCTGGGGTAGCATTCCTATTTATTCCATGGTTTTCGATTCAAACAAAAATGTTATTTATCTGGGAGGTAGTAATGACGAGTTTGCCAAATATGATCCGACCACCGGAATTGCGACCGATCTGACAAGTAAAATTTCTTCTTTTTGGGGCGGCAATATAATATATGCTTTAGTTTTTGATTCGACCAACAAGGTAATTTATTTGGGCGGATCAAACGGTAAATTCGCCAAATATGACCTAGCCACTGAAACAGGCACCGACCTTACATCCAAAATATCTACCTTCTGGGGTGCAAATGTCGTGTATTCTTTGTCATTTGATTCCGCCAGCAA
>PFVN01000016.1 GCA_002790635.1 Candidatus Moranbacteria bacterium CG_4_9_14_3_um_filter_42_9 | reverse complement strand
TTGAACGTGGTAACAGCCCCTTGCGGAGCAGAGAACGGAATCGGTTGGCTGAAACGGTGGAAGGGCTCAAATTTGTACCTTGCCTAACTCGGCTCGACATAGACAGGCCCGGTATTGTTAGGACCAGAATTGTTGAGTTCCCGCTCCAATTGCTCGAGCTCCGCTTGCGTATTCGCGCGTACAGGCAGCAACCAACCTATACCAATAAGAACACGCTATATGTACGTGGATGCCCGCACCACCCACGGCTGTTGGCTGCCCATAAAAAACCCTAAACAAACACCACCATCCTCACGGTTCGAATAAGACGTGGTATGGGGAAGTTACCAAATATCGCAAAAGATATTTAATGAGGGTGTGTTTTGTGTACCTTGGGATTGCTTTACGTGGTTAAGTTATAATTAAAACGCATGAAAATAAATAAAAACTTATTTCCCAGAACCATCGGTTTGCTATTTATAGCAGGTTTAGGCGTATTTTTTTGGAATAACTTTCGGATCGAGTTCCAAGAAAGACCGGATAAACCGATAAAGTTTCCTACACCAACGTTGAGGCGGTGCGCCATACAAAATTGCCACGGTTTAGACATAAAGTGCGGTTTGGCATATGAACCGCAAGTTTGTGACGCTATGTACGTGGCGGCGGACAGCTGCCGTCAATTTGTAAGCTGCCAAAATGTTAACGGCCGATGCAGCGTAGTAAAAACATCAAAGTTTGATAGTTGCAAGTCATGTGTGGAAAAATGTGAAGTTAGTAATAAAGACCGCCCCGAGGGGGTTTTTGAGTGTGAGAGTAACTGCTTAGAGTAGTGTTTAAAGATCAATAGAAAAATTGGAACCCCGCTAATCTTTGGAAGATCGGCGGGGTCCTGCAGGAGGAAAAGAACGTTTACTACGCGAATGCGTAGTGAGTGCGCATCTTGCGGCGGCGACGTTCGCGGGGTAGTACTGCAGTGCGGTTATGCGTGGTAGCACCGGGGGTCGCGCGACGATTTTCAGGACGCCGAGACCAGGGAACACGCACAGGTCGCGGGGTGATCGTGCGAACAGCGGTTTGCAAAGCGGTCGCGATCGTGGGCGCTGCTTTTTTGCCGTTGGGGTTACGGACCAAACCGGTCCACCCGAACAGGGACCAAAGGACATGGGCGAAAAAAATCTTTAGGCCTTTCACGGGGGCTCCTTTTTTTATTAACTCATCTTGATCGATTTGTACCGCCAGTGTACCACCCCATAGCAACTTGTGCAACTACCAACTTTACTAGAAATATAAAATAATCCACCATATGGACGCCACCATCTTTTGGTAGTACATTCAAAGCATGAAAGGCTTTTCAACAAATATCGAGAAAGCAACCCTCGAAAATAAAAATTTCCGCCAGGTTTTGTATACCTCAAAACATAGTCAGCTAGTATTAATGTGTCTTGCACCAAACGAAGAGATAGGTTCCGAAGTTCACCCCGACAACGACCAGTTTTTTCGAATCGAAAAAGGTACGGGTAAGTGCGTAATTGATGACAATGAATACGATATAACAGACGGCAGTGCGGTAGTTGTTCCCGCAGGAGCACAACACAACGTAATTAATACTTCAACAACCGAAGACTTAAAACTTTACACCATTTATTCGCCCGCGCATCACAAAGACGGAATAGTTCGGGCAACCAACGTAGAGGCGGCAGCGAACGAAGCCGAATTTGACGGCAAGACTACAGAGTAACTTTTTGGCAGCATCTATAGCTGTTGCCTTTACGCCCAACTTGTTGAATAATAATCTGTATGGCATTTCTAGACACGCTCTACCTATCAAATTTAATAAAAAGTGTCTCAAGTAAAAAGCAGCAGCCCGTCGCAGCTGAACCGCCTTTTGACTCCTCGGATCTGCCGCCTAAAGAAACCTACTTTACCTGGCAAAGCGTAGGACGCTCAATGCACGTGACGGGCAACCCACGGCTGACGCGGTCTTTATTGGTCATAGGCATAGTAGTCGCGCTTTTTATGGTTATTCTGCAGGAGTACTTGCTGATTTTGGTAGTAGCAAGTTTTATTTTCGTGTCACAAATCCTTTCAAAGACGCCGCCCGAAACTCAAAGATACGAGCTGAGTTCCCATGGAATAGGTATAGGAGATGAAGTTTATTACTGGCAGCACCTGCTCAGGTTTTTCTTTTTTGAACAGGCCGGTGTGCCGAGCGTTGCCGTCGATTTGAAAAATGGGTTTCCTTCCAGATTGTTTTTGGCTATAAATGAAGATGACCGCGAAAAAATCAAAGAGATTCTTAAAAGCAAGCTCCACTTTTTAGAGGCGGGTCCTCCCGAGACTTTTTTGGATCGTGCCTACAAATCGGTTTCAGGCCAACTTAAGACTAGTTAGTCAGGTTAATTGGTGGGAGTTGCATGCCCAAATACCATTTGCTTTTTCCAGCATTTATACTTATTGTTACAATGTTTGTCCGCGGTTTACTGATTTTGCTTCCTGCGCACCCGTAGTTCAGAGGATAGAACGCAGCGTTGCGGACGCTGAAGTCGGGGGTTCGAGTCCCTCCGGGTGCACCAAAAAGTGTGGATATCACCGCAGGTGGTAGCCACACTTTTTTGTACCTTGAGGACGAGAATGCCGGACTGAGCGAAGGCGAAGGAGGCGGGGTCGACGGTCGAGCCAGCAGGCGAGAACCGGTGACCGAGTCCCTCCGGGTGCACCAAATAACTGCCATGCTAGAATTAACGCATGAAGCATGTTCTTTATCATGAGAACAACCTAAAGCACCCGTATATTCCCCAAGAAGATTCATATCTACATTCCACAAAAGAGTGTGTTTACGTAGTTGCTGATGGTGTAACTCATGACTCCACCGATCCAACTTTATACCCAATGCCCTCTGATTCCTTTGAGGTTGCAAGAATTGTTTGTAGCGAGGTAATTAAGTATCTTGAAGGAAAAGAGTTTACAACTGCCTCAATAAGATCGGCTTATTTGGAAGCAAACAAAAAAGTCGCTGAGTATAATTTACACTCTCCTTTATATGCAGGTAGAAAAAGCAATGGGTTTACTATTGGCGCAGTTGCTACATCAGTAGTATGGATAAAAGATAATAAGTTGCTTTATGGTGTTTTAGACGATTGTTTTATTTCCGTATTCGGAGAAGACCTTATTGACCAGCCAATGTTGAAATCATACGTTGAAATATCAGCTAAATACCTAGACGGTAATTTTGATTGGGGCAAAATAGAAACCAGAAGACATTGGCGAGAAGATATTAGAAATCACAAAATTGTTGTAGACGGTAAGGAATATGGCTATGGAATAATTGATGGTAGGGAAGGTTTTGAGCAATATTTACAATTAGGTGAAGCAGATCTTAACAAAGGTGATTTAGTTTGTGTTTATACTGACGGGTTTATTAAAATGCTCCAAAACAAGTAATTTGTTAAAGAACTGAAAGAAAAACCATTTGCGGCTACGACATATAAACTTATCTCTGAAACAGCAGTGAAACTGGAACAATATAAAGAAAAAACCGGTTATTTTATAAAAATTGACTAAATTACTAGACTTTTAGTGTTAAAAAGTAATTTCTAACCTGATATACGGTGGTGCACCAAAAAATAAAATTATGCTAGTATAAATTTAATGAAAAAATTGTTTTTAGGCTTATTCGTATGCGCTGTAATATTCACCACAGTTATTGCAGGTAAAATATATTTAACTCATACCATTAAAAACACAGCTACCAGATCGCAACAAAACAATACTGAAACTGCTTTAAAAATTCTAGAAGACGTACCCGAAGTTAAGACAATACAAAATTCGGTAATAAAAGCTGGAAGAAAACCGTTTTTTACGTCGGAAAGCGAGAAAAATAACATTGTAACAATATCCTTACGTGAGAGCTTTCCTGGCGATCCTCGCACAAGTCGGATAGATACTTTTAATATAAATATAGTCTCTAAAACTATTACTGTGGAAGATATCGTATCAAATAAAACTAATTCGCTAGAAGAGTGGAAAAAAACGGTTAATGAAAGGTTCCCTGATTAGGTTTCCAAACTCGACTGGCGCACCAAGATACCGTAACATTTTTTATATCCTCTTGCTGTAAAATTTACTACCACGCCTTATTAGCAAAACTGATGTACCGTTTTTCTATGAGCATAGAAAGTAGTAGCCCATCTTTTGAGGAGAATATAACGCATGTCGAATATAGTGCCGATAAAATGCCAAAGTCGCACATACCCTCGATAACATTGAAGTATGATGGAGACTTGCCTGTAGAACT
>PFVN01000013.1:1040-5276 GCA_002790635.1 Candidatus Moranbacteria bacterium CG_4_9_14_3_um_filter_42_9 | reverse complement strand
CCCATCGCGCCGCCCTGGGACGAGGCGTCCAAAAATTTTGCCTACTATTTGGCAAAGAATGTCACCGGCCATGATTTTTATCTTTTGACTAACGGAATGATTCCCGACCTGCCGGTAGAAATCCATCTAAAGCCGATCTATACTTCCAATGACTTCAGTTACCTCCAGAAGATGCGCCTCGTCAAACACTTGCACAAAATGCGCAAAGATTTTGACATCTTCCATTATATTTTCACGCCCACCAAGCAAAATGCTTTTTTGATCAAAAATTTTGTCGCGCATAAAAATGGACAGTCGCGAGTTATCCAGACCATTGCGACGCTCCGCGAGGATTTGTATTCCGACCGAGAAATAAAATATCTGATTTTCGGCGATCTGGTCATCACCTATTCGGATTACGCAAAAAATAAGCTGAACTCGCTTGGATTTGAAAATGTGAAACGGGTTTATCCGGGAATCGCGCTTGATGAATACAAAAAAACAGAAAAATATGAAAAATTGATGCGGGAGAAAAACATCACCAAATCCAATTTTGTGATCAATTTTACTGGTGAATACACTAGGCTCGGCGCAATTGATTTGGTTATTGATAGCTTTCTTGAAGTTGCCAAAATCATTCCTGAAGTTAAATTGTCTTTGGCGGTTCGGATAAAAAATGACAAAGACGCGCAGAAGAAAAATGAGGTTTTGAAAAAATTGAAAGAAAACAATCTGCTCGACAAAGTCAGTTTCTTTGATGACGGCAATTATAAGATGCCGCCGGTTTATAATCTGTGCGATATCAGCATTTTCCCCGTTTCCAATATGCGGGGAAAATTTGATGTGCCGTTAGCGGTGATTGAAGCTATGGCTTGTGAAAAACCGGTGATCATATCTGATTTGCCGATTCTCCGCGAGTTCGCGACACCGGATAATTCTGTTATAATACCAAAGGAAAGCACAGCGGCTTTATCCAAAGCCATTTTCGCTTTATACGAAAATCCAATTCGCCGTCAAGAAATTGGTAAAATCGCCAGGAATTTTGTGGAGACAAATTTTGACATCAAAAAAGTGGCTGAAATTTATCGGCAAATTTACGAAAAATTATAGTATGCCCTACAAAATTAAAAATATTTCAATCCACAAAAAAGAACTCCGAACTAGCCAAATGAAGGTGCCGGCGCTTTTACATGTTTCGGATAATTTGATGCCTAATGACGACACTTTGGCAGAAATCGAGCAAGTGGCAACGGACGGACGCGTTTTTCACCATGTCGCCGCAATGAGCGATGTCCACAGCAAGAAAGGCAGAAAGAATCCGACCGGAACGGTTGTCGCGTCCGAGCATTTTCTTTTCCCTCAAATTAACGACACGGCACCCAACTGCGGCATGCGATTTTTGAAAACTAACCTGACTGACAAAGATTTATCACCCGAAAATATTGAAAAGCTTTTTAATGAATTAATTGAAAAAATCCCGACCAAAAAATATATCGGAACCAAAATCCCCTACTCTTTGGTTATGGACATCTGCCGCAAAGGCGTAGCGCCGGTCAAGGAATTTTTCCAAACCCGGACCAAAAACGAAATTGAAAATACTTTTGCGAGCGGAAATTTTTTCAATCCCACTGTCATTCCCGCGCAGGCGGGAATCCAGTCGTCCGAACTTGGTTTCAGTGCGAATGACGAAATGACGAAAAATATCCCCACCGAAAAAGATATTTTGAACGCCATTCCAAAATTATTCCTGCGCATCGGCCAATATCGCCTGGGAATTCTCGGTGCCGCCGGCAATCATTTTTTGGATCTGATGAAAATCACAGAAATTAAAGATCCGGAAATCACGCAAAAATTTGGACTGTTTTCCGGTCAATATATTTTTTTGCTGCATACCGGTTCGGGTCTTTTGGGACAATATGCCTCGTATTTATACACCCCCAAGAGAAAAGAGCACCTAAGCCAAAAGCTTGTTTTGGAGCTGGGAAAAATGACATTTGCCACTGAATTTAAGGATATTATGCGCTATTTAAGCCGGCAAATTGAAAAATATAAAGACCGGCCGGAATTTTTCGCCTATTCGGAAGAAACTCCGGAAGGGAAAATGTTTATCACCTCGCACAACGCCACGGCTAACCATGGTTTTGCTAACCGAACTATTCTCACTCACCACCTGGACCAAGCCATTGAAAAAGTTCTGGGAAAGAATCCGGAGTTGGAACTGCTTTATGATATGCCGCATGTCTACATCAGCCGAGAGAACCATTTTGGCCGCGACGCATGGGTGCATAGAAACGGCACTGTGCGAGCCAACGGACCGGCAAGAATGCAGCATCCCATTTTTTCGCAGACGGGAGAACCGGTTTTCATCCCATCCTCGATGAGCACACCGGCTTATATCGGCGTCGGTACGGACGAAAACGAATCAACCTTTTTTTCCGCCAGCCACGGCACCGGCCGCCGCAAAGATCCGGAAAAAGGCACGCCGGAAAACAAAGACGCGCTTTTTGCCAGAATGGATGCCAAGCACGTGAAATTATTCAACGCCAAGTCCAAGGGCGTGATTATGCAGGACCGCGCCTATTATAAAGATGTGGAAGAAGTGATCAGTGGAATGGTGGATAATAAAATTATCAAAGTGGTGGCGAAAATGGAACCGGTCGCAGTGCTGATGTACTGAAATTTTAAAGTCTAAATTCTAAATTTTAATTGAAATCTAAATGATTAAATTTTAAAAAGTTTATTAATTTAGGAATTTGAAATTGATTGAAAATTTAAAATTGAAAATTTAAAATTATGAAGTTGGTCACAATTTCAGGAATCGACGGATCCGGAAAAAGCACCCAAATCAATCTGCTGGAAGATTATCTGGTCTCTCAAGGCAAGCGCGTTTTTTATTTTCACATTATTGAATTCGGGATTGCCAACAAAATCGCCCGACTCAAATCCGGCGCGGACAAGGACGCGGCAAAAAAAAGCGTCATCAAGGCCAATCTTTTCACCATACTGCTGCGCCGATTTCTGATGTGGATCGACCTCTATCGTTTTAATAATTTAACCAAAAAATTAAAAGTAGCTGGATACGACTATATCCTATCGGACCGATATTTTTATGACAGCATCCTAAACGTAAATTATCTATATGGTAAAAATAAAAACCTGAACATTGAAAGATACATTCCAAAACCGGATCTGGCGATTTATCTCGAAGTGCATCCGGAATTGATTATGGAGCGTGAAAAAAAGCCTGACCAAGGCAAGGCCTATCTCGAGCAGAAATCGGAATTGTTTAAAAATAAAATTGAAAAGTGGGGTTTTCAAGTCATTGACGCATCAAAAAACGAAGAAGATATTTTCAAGGAAATGAAGAAGCGCCTAGCCGGTATTGCCAGCTAGGCGCCTGCCGGATTTTTGACACTCATTTTTGTGGAATTTCGAAAAATGTCTCCTTTCCGGCCGGACTGATAAACACAATATTCCCCTGGACAAATCTCAGCTTCCCGATGAGAAAACCTTTCTCGCTCCAGAGCTCCGCTGGCCCTACCACGCGAAACCTTCTGGGTAATCCTGCTGGCGAAAGTTTGCTGACATCAACAAACAGATCGGTTCTCGGCATGGCCTGATTCCTCCATTGTTTATTATTTCGTCCGATTGAACTCTAAATCAAAAAGTACTAAAATCAGTTCTGACTTCAAGAAATCCTAACATATTTTTAACCTTATGTCAAGCATCGCCAAATCAGCCTTGTGGGTAACCGTTTCGGAGATAATTTTCAATCTCTCTGGTTTTATAATCCATTCGATCTTAGGACGCATTTTGGGACCGGCCGATTATGGTCGCTACGGTCTTGTTGTAACCCTCACGACCATGGTCATCATTCTCATCGGTAACGGCATTCCGACCGCCATGGCTAAATACATCAGTGAATATTTTGATACGGATGCTCGGATGGTACGCGCCATCAAAAAACAGGCTCTTATCCTCCAGGTCGGCATAATCGGAGTTATCACTTTTCTTTTTTATATTTGCGCGCCGCTCATTTCAAAAATCCTCGGTGATCCTACTCTTACCCCTCTCTTCCGTCTTTCCACTTTGATAATTCCGGCCTTTGCCACCGCTTCATTTTATTTTTCTTACTATACGGGACTTCATAGGTTCAATCTGCAGGCGACGCTCAAGTCCTTGCGTTCTATTTTCCGCATTGTCTTGGTTGTTGGTCTCGCCTATTTTTTCGGCGTTAAAGGCTCGATTTCCGGTTAT
>PFVN01000013.1:0-1028 GCA_002790635.1 Candidatus Moranbacteria bacterium CG_4_9_14_3_um_filter_42_9 | reverse complement strand
CGCGCCTACTTTCGTTTTCCTGGTTGCGTTGGCCCTCGATAAGTTTAGGGTCGACAAAAGATTGAGGAGGCAAAGAGATATTCAGGAAAAAAACTACGCCCCGGTTTTCCCCTGGAAAAATTTGTTCAGCTATGCCTGGAAAGTTGTTGTGTTTTTCCTGGCCTACGAGCTCCTGATCAGCATAGATTTATACCTCGTGAAAGGCATTCTGCATGACGACCGGCTTACCGGAATTTACAATGCTTCTCTCACCGTCGGGCGCATCCCCTACTATATTTTCTATGCTATGACTATTTTTCTCCTGCCGATGATTTCCAAATCCACTTCGGAAAATAATCACGTTGAAACGAAAAAAATACTCTCCCAATCGCTTCGCATTATAATGCTTCTTCTGGTTCCGATGGTCGTGATCATGTCCGCCTTTTCTCTACCGATCCTGAAGCTGCTTTACGGCGCGCGCTACGCGGAGGGCGCTTATCCGATGTCTATTTTGGTTTATGGCGTCGGCTTTCTCACGATTTTTTACGTCTTGAGTTTTGCCATGAACGGCGCCGGAAAAACTAAAATTCCGATGTATATTTCCTTGATTGGCGTAATTCTCAACACAGTTTTAAATTATTTTCTCATCAAAAAGCTTTCCATCACCGGTTCGGCCATCGCCACATCCACCACTTCTTTTATCATCGCGCTGATCATGCTCTATAATCTCTGGCGTGATTTCGGTGTAACTATCAAACTAAAAAGCGCCGCCAAAGCAGCAGCGGCCGGTATAATTATTTACTATATTTCTACTCTTCTATCGCACGGCCGACTAATTTTTCTCCTCTGGTCGGTTCTACTTTTTGCGCTTTATATTTTGATTCTATATCTATTGCGAGAAGTGGGCAAAAAAGATCTTGAATATCTTTTGTCTTTCGCCCGAAAAAGGAACGGCGACGAACTGGGACAGGAACTTTCCGGCAACGAACCGAGCGCCTAAATTTGGCCTTTTAATTTCAGCACGGAAAATCTTCCAACGGACTCAGCGC
>PFVN01000053.1 GCA_002790635.1 Candidatus Moranbacteria bacterium CG_4_9_14_3_um_filter_42_9 | reverse complement strand
GATAAATTGAATGAAAAAATATATAAAACTAATTTTTTAGTTTCTCTAGACAAAGAGCCAAGGGATTTATTTCAATAAACGCAACAAAAAAAGAGCCGCAAGCTCTTTTTAAAATTGAAAAATTTGCCTATTTTTCGTCGACTACTTTTCCTCCTAGTATTTCCAAAGCCGATTGCAAAAGAGTGTTCTTCTTTCCTGCCTCGCTGGCAGGCGGGTCTCCCGCATCCTTTTTCGTTTCCGCCCGCCCGGCTTCTTTATTGGTGACAGTTCGGAGGATCACTTTCTGGCCAAGGATTTGTCCCAAAACCTTTTCCATCGTGGCGCGGTTGCCGGCATCATTCAGTCGGTCTTTATAAAAATCATAGGAAGTGCAAAGCATCACTTCCTGGCCATTGACGCTCGAAATTTGACAGTTGGAAAGAAGAGCTTTTAGGGAATGATTATGGGGCTTCATTTCCTCCAAAAAATGGTTCCATTTTTCGTGTACGCTTTCTATTGATAAAGCAGTACCATTTTTTTCGGATATTTTTTCTTCGCTAACTTCAGCTTCTTTGGTAATCGGCATGCTGGGTTCCGGGCTTTCGGCCTTGGTGGGAACATTCTGAGTTTTAAATTGCGACTTTTCGACCAAGGGCCGACCAGCCGGGGGCTGGGAACTTTCTTGTGTTTCCTCTGGAAATTGGCCAGTCGCCTTGATGATGGCGATTTCCAGCGGCAGCTGGGGCAGGAGAAAAGAGGAAATCTTGTCTTGCGCGTCCAAAAACAAATTAATGATAGATATAATTTTCGGCATCTCGACTTTTTTTGCCTGAGCGATCATTTTTTCCAGTTGTTCACTAGTGAGCTCGTAAGTAAAATATGATTTGAGTTCGGGGCTGATTTTCAAAAGCATGAGTTGCCGGAGATAGTTTATGAGAGTCTTATTGAAAACCTGCAGATCATAGCCATCGGTGAGCAGTAAGTTTATTTTCTCTATCGCCTTGCTTGTCTCATTGTCTATTATCAGTTCGGACATTTCATACGCGAATTTCCGGTCGGTCGTGCCCAAGATTTCTTCCACTTCTTTCAGAGTGATGTTTTTGTCTTCGAGAGCGATGATCTGCCCGAGCATCGATTCGGCGTCGCGCATGCCGCCTTCGGCCGCGATAGCGATCATTTCCAATGAATCCTTGTCGATTTCAACTTTTTCGCTCTGGGCGATGAGCGATAATTTTTCAATTATGTTTTGGATGGGGAGCCGGGCAAAATCAAAGCGCTGGCAGCGGGAAATTATCGTCTCCGGAACTTTGTGGATTTCGGTGGTGGCTAGGATGAAAATGACGTGAGAGGGCGGTTCTTCCAAAGTTTTCAAAAGCGCGTTAAAAGCGCCCTTGGAAAGCATATGGACTTCATCGATGATATAAACTTTATATTTAAGCGAAGTCGGAGGAAAACTGATGGTTTCCCGAAGTTCTCGGATGTTGTCCACTCCGGTATAAGAAGCGGCGTCAATTTCAATTATGTCCAAAGACTTTCCTTCGCCGATCAATTCGCAAGCGGGGCATTTTTCGCAATTTGCAGCGCCCTTCAGATTTTCACAGTTAACGGTCTTGGCCAGGATTCGCGCAATGGAAGTCTTTCCTGTGCCGCGCGGCCCGGTGAAAAGATAGGCCTGTCCCACGCGGTTGTTTTTGATGGAATTGACAAGTGTTTGGACAATATGTTTTTGCCCGATTATTTCCGCAAAATTTTTGGGTCGGTATTTTCGATAAAGTGTCGTTGAATCCATGCTTTTTGATTTTAAACTAACTTAAGAGCACCTTCCGTGGTGCCCCCTATAAAGTTGTCTTTTTCTAACTCAGTATAGCATAAAAAAAACTCCCCAGAAAGAAGAGCTATTTCTTGCTCAGTGGCTATTTTTTGAACACGATAAATTTGTAGCCAATGAAATTCCAAGCCAAGCCGGCAATACTGCCCGCCAATGCGCCGATAAGGGCCCATTGGTCTGGGTTTAGTCCGGCGAACGGATTTATGGCCCGGAAAACATAGGAAGCCATAAAGACATTAAGCAAAAATCCAATCAAGCTGACGGTGAAAAACTGTAAGAATTCTGTGCCGGCCTTTTTTTTCGAATTTTGGGAGAAGGTCCAATATTTGTTCCAATAGTAACTGTTGATGTTAGCCAGGATGAAAGAAACGGCTTTGTAAAAAGAATAAGCGCTGACTCCGGCTAGCACAACCAAGGACGAATCGATCTGGAAAAAGGCCCGGAAAACAAAGATCAGCAAGGCCAGAATTCCCAAATCAACCAAAGTGTTCATAACGCCGATGATCACGAATTTAGCCAATTGCCAGACGATAGCGATTTTTTTAGAAATGTAGTGGGCGATAACTAACCCGAAAGGAGTTACAATCAAAAAAAACGGGATGGAAACAAGTGCAAACTGATCATAAAGAGCGGGCTTGGCTGCCTTCAAAACCGGCAACAACAAAAGCCCGATTAAAAAACCGGCTAATACGCTTAGGCCATAATCTTTTTTAGTGACAACACTAGTTTCTTCAGGCATTGTTTATTCCTCCGGTTGATTAAGTTCTTTTTTGAGCTCTTCAAAGTCCGGTGCCCATTCGTCAATGATGGATGAATGTTGGTCCGGCTCTGTGTTTTTTTCTAGCGGTTTTTCGTCACGATCAACTTCTTCTGTTTTATCTTTTTTGTTGAAATAGTTATTCGCGGAAACTCTGTCTTTTTGGATCACATTCTCAATGGAACCCCAATCGGAATTTATGTCGCGTGGAGCAACAAGAGTCACTTCGTCTCCCGGGTCCACTTTGAAATAGGTGATTGATGCTAACAGCACGCGGTATGGTTTGCCAT
This sequence comes from Candidatus Moranbacteria bacterium CG_4_9_14_3_um_filter_42_9, assembly GCA_002790635.1. Taxonomy (GTDB): domain Bacteria; phylum Patescibacteriota; class Minisyncoccia; order Moranbacterales; family UBA2206; genus UM-FILTER-42-9. The sequence goes on along the minus strand of PFVN01000053.1, from coordinate 16,692 downwards.
CTGCGGTGATAAAATAGTTTCCGTCTTCATCTTGGTTGACGATGCCGATGAGGCGTTTTCTCTCGGCCGGCCCGATCTGCTTATAGATAAAAGATCCGTCGGTGGTGATGGTCAGTTTCAGCATATCACCCTCGACCAGTTTTGATTTAGAGGCGTAATTGGCGGGCACTGGATATTGTTTACCGTCCGTGCCGAGCATTATTTGTCCGTCAAAAGTTCCTTCGATTATTTTTCCGTCTTCTTCTTCCTCGCTTAATTTTTTTCTCCGACCGACTTTCTTCTTACCTTCCAACTGTAAAAGCATTGCCTTGGCCCCTTGCAAGGTTTTTTCAGCGGAATAGATCATTTCGCGAAGAGACTGAATCTTTTCAGAATTATTTTCTTGCCTGCCGTCAGGAATGGAATTTTTATCTTTTTCCTCCATTTTGTTTTTGCAATTTGTTTTTGTATCGCAACCAAATTATACAACAAGAGTTCAAAATTCGCAAATGCTGAAATATTACTCAAAAAATACTGTAATATCAGAGGCTTAATTAACTAAAATAATTAAAAATATGTATACCAAAAACGATTATGCAAAACTCAAGGGCATGGCGGGTTTTAGCGACAGGGCGCTGGATCTGCATTTTGCTCTTTATGAGGGTTATGTCAGCAACACCAATAAAGTTTTGGAATTTTTGGCCAAAGCGGAAAAAGACTCGCCGGCTTATGCCGAGCTCAAACGACGCCTAGGCTGGGAGTTTAATGGCATGCGGCTCCATGAGCTCTATTTCGCGGGGCTTGGCGGAAAAGGGGAGATTGATAAATCCGGTAATCTTTATAAATCCCTGGCAGAAAATTTTGGCAACTTCGAAAATTGGCAAGCTGATTTTGTGGCGACTGCCAAAATGCGCGGCATCGGCTGGGCGATCCTTTATCAAGACCAAGTTTCCGGCAAACTCATCAATTTTTGGATCAACGAGCACGACAGCGGACACCCTGCCGGGCTCAATCCAATTCTTAACATGGATGTGTTTGAGCACGCCTTTGTGCCGGATTACGGCAAAGACAAAGCCAGCTACATTGAAGCGTTTATGAAAAATGTAGCTTGGGAAGAGGTTGAGAAGAGATTTAAATAAGGAGCGATTTTAATGAAAAAAGATCTGCGGAGGGCAAGTTCCGCGGGTCTTTTTGTAAATATGTGTCTTACTCAAAATTCCTCCGGGCGCTAGTTGGTAGTATTATTTGGGATACTAAATATTTTCCTAAATACAATGCTATAGCATAAAATTTGGGAAAATGTTATAACTGACTCAATGGTTTATTTTTTGAATTAATCGTTAATGTTTAAATTATCACAGGTAAAATGCGCGGTAGAACAAATGAAATAACAAAATTAATTCTCAAGGGAATTTTGATTACTGGCGGAGTGGTCGTAGCCGCCACTAGTCCTTATTTTGTTTCCAGAGCATTGCCCCAAATAATGCGTCATATATCCTGGAAAATGGAGACAAAAAGACGGAAAAAAAAGTTTTCTGCCACTTTTAATTACTTAAAAAATAAGGGACTTATTAACATAGAATATAGGGGTGCTCAAATTTACATCTCGCTGACTCCCAAGGGAAAGAAACTTGCGAATAAATATCAAATCGACGATTTGAAAATAAAAAAACCGAAAAAATGGGATAAGAAATGGCGGATCTTAATTTTTGACATTAAAGACCGGGATAAAATGAAGCGCGAAGCGCTTCGGGGTAAAATAAAAGAGTTGGGGTTGTTTCAGTTGCAAAAAAGCGTTTGGATCTGTCCCTATAATTTTCAAGAGGAAATGAATATTTTACGAGAATTTTTCAGGCTTACCGGCGCAGAAATGAAAATGATAATTGCTTATGATATCGAAAATGATTACGAAGCGCGGAAGTTTTTTAAAATTTAGTCCATAAAGCATAAGAGTGAACAAAAGCTACATAGGATTATCTAAAAAATAATTTATTAACTTCATTGCTATAGCATAAAAATTAGGAAAATATATTTCGGGTGATTTCGGTGGAAATAAAGTTGATAATATTTGAGATATGATATAACTTAGAATTACGGGCTGTAGTATACCGGTAGTACGCGTCCATGGGGTGGATGTAGACTGGGTCCGATTCCCAGCAGCCCGACCAAAAAATAATAATTAACTATGGAAGCTAGAATCAGAGTTGGTGCGATAATAATACGAGACGGGAATTTATTGATGGTGGCGAGGCGGGGATAGAAAGAATAGTGAACGTCGTGCGGAAACGCGGAGCGAAAGCATTCGAGCGATTTTCGCTCAAAAAAGGTTCGAGCTTAGTTCAGCAATTGTGACAGGATAAATTTAAAAAATCAAAAAAATAGTGCTGGACGAAGGTCTTGTAGTTGGAGTCCGACTCTCCACATCCCGACAATGTAGGTAATTTTAGAGCCGTTTTCTTGTTTATCGGCGGTCCATTCCATCCGGAGTGGATCGCTTTTCTTTTTTGTGTGCATTGGTGTATATTGATGCGAGCTACAAATAGTTGTGGAATTTAGCACCTTAACATATCCGAAATAGAAAATCAGGAGGGGAAAATGAATTCTATATTGGGCATTAAATTTCGCATGGCAGTTTTTGGTTTGAAATCAGTTTGCGACTCAAAAGACGAAGCGATCTTCGAAGCAGTTATCCGGGGTTCGGAATTTGAGGAATCGCTGAAAACTTTTGAAAAAGTTTGTGAAGAAGCTTGCAAAGGCAAGCAATTAAAAAAGCAATTTACTTTCGCCATTGATGGGATAAGAAAATCTCAGGGCGCGAAAACAGCCGCAGATTTATTCAAGAAATATAAATTTGAAGAATCAGTCGTTGCGCTCGAAAAGATCGGCGTAACACTTTTTGGCAAGACGAATGAATATGCTTCGGAATATCAACACTTCCTGAAAGAAATAAAAAGGATCGCGGACAGCCAGCTCAAGGAAAGAAAATCAGGCTCGGTCCGCATGTGGATCAAAATTGTTTTTGGCGCGGCGGCAGCGGCGGCAGTCACAGCTGCCTATGTGAAAAAACGCAACCAAGAAAAAAAGATCGGTGAGGAAAATTCTCCGAAGCCTGGATGAACTGTGTTTTCATCCAGGCTTTTTTATCCACTGAAATTTATTGCTCGCTGAATTGTTGTAACTGAGGTGAGACGCTGGTATAATAAATAGGATCATAATCAATTAATTTAATCCTACCGGATTCTGCTTCAAAAGTATCAATGGAAGCCGGGTTTGGTCGGGCAAAAAATTATGTCCAAAACTCAAGACAATCTCCAAGCGGCGTTTGCCGGTGAAGCACAGGCCAATCGCCGTTATTTGGCTTTTGCCAAGAAAGCCGAAGGCGAAAGCCAACCGAATTTAGCCAAGCTTTTTCGGGCGGCGGCGGAGGGTGAAACAATTCATGCGCTCAATCATTTCAGCGCGCTCGGCGGAGTGAAAACTTCGCTGGAAAATGTGCGGGAAGCGATTGCGGGAGAAACTTATGAGATTGAAAAAATGTATCCGGAGTTTTTGGCGGATGCGGCAGCGGAAAATGAAAGCCGGGCCAAGTTGACCATGGGCGGAGCAGTCAAAGTGGAAGCCTATCACCAAAAATTTTTTCAAGAAGCGCTGGAAAAATTGGAAAGCGGAGCTGATATTAAAGAAGGCGATTGGTATGTCTGCCAAGTCTGTGGTTACCCGGAATTTGGTCGGGCACCGGAAATTTGTCCGGTTTGTGGAGCACCTAAAGAAAAATTCAAAAAAACGGAATAAAATTATTTTTAAAAAAATAGACCGGAAACACTAGTTTTTTGCTGCGATAGTGCAAAAACTGGGGATAACTTTTAAAGAACAGCCCAAAAAAGGCTGTTTTTTGAGTTTTTTAAAAAGTGTTGACGGAGTATTGATGAGTGGAGTAGAATAGAGCCAAGTTGTAAATAAGTGGGGGAAAGTGGAAAATGTTTATTGGAGAATACCAGCATTCAATAGATCCAAAAAAAAGATTGGCAGTGCCAATAAAGTTTCGCGGAGAGTTGAAAAATAAAGTTGTGGTCACACGCGGGTTGGATAAATGTCTTTTCATTTATCCGATGAAGGTGTGGGAAAAATTGGCGGAAAAACTGGGAGCGTTGCCGGTCGGAGAATCCGGCACGCGAAGTTTTGTCAGGACTATGCTGGCGGGCGCCACTGATGTCGAAGTCGACAAACAAGGCCGAGTTCTTATTCCGGATTATCTGAAAGCTTACGCCGGACTGAAGAAAGAAGTTGTCATCGCCGGACTTTATAATCGGCTGGAAATCTGGGATGAAAGAAAATGGAGAGAATATAAGCAGGGCGCGGAAAAAAATACAGACGAGATAGCGGAACAACTCGGCAAATTGGGCGTATATTAATAAAAATCTAAATGTCAAAATCCAAATTTCAAACAAAATCCAAAATTCAAAATCCAAATATTTTTAAAAGTTTGGATTTGGGGTTTCCTGCCTGCCGGCAGGCAGGGATTTGACATTTGAGCTTGGGGTTTTGGATTTCCGTAGATGACTATTCATAAGCCGGTTCTGTTGCACGAAGTAATCGAAGGACTAAATCTAAAAAATGGCGCGGTGGTGGTGGACGCCACTTTGGGGGGAGGCGGACACGCAATTGAGATATTAAAGCGGATCGGAGAAACCGGAAAGTTGATCGCCATCGATGTTGATGAGGGGGCGATAAAAAGTTTCAGTTCAAAGTTGAAAGTTCAAAGTTCAAAGGTTGAAATCAGGAAGCCAAAAGCGGGTAATTTTTTAACGGTAAGAGACAATTTCGTAAACCTAAAAAATATTTTAGGGGGGCTGGGGGTGGAAACCGTAGATGCTATTTTAGCTGACCTCGGATATTCCTCGGACCAAATGGAAGACGGAGCGCGGGGATTAAGTTTTCAAAAAGATGCTGATTTGGATATGCGGCTTGATCGGAACAACAAAGTTACGGCGAAAGATGTGGTCAATAATTATACCCGGAACGAATTAGAAAATATTTTAAAAATTTACGGCGAAGAAAAATTCGCGCAAAGCATAGCAAAAAAAATAGTTGAATACCGAAAAGATAGAGAAATCGAGACCACGCTGGAGTTGGTGAAAACAATTGAGAGTGCCGTGCCGGAAAAATATCGGCATGGAAGAATTTCTCCAGCCACCAAAACATTTCAGGCGCTTAGAATCGAAGTCAATCAGGAGCTGGAAAATCTGGAAAAATTCATTCCACAGGCCATTGAAGTTCTCTCTCCGGGCGGCCGGTTGGGGATAATATCATTCCATTCATTGGAAGATCGAATCGTTAAAAATATTTTTCGGGCTCAGGCTAGGGGATGTCTATGCCCAAAAAACTTTCCTGTGTGTCGATGCGAACATAAAGAGAAGGTAAAAATAATCACCAAAAAGCCGGTTGTTCCGAGTGCTGGAGAATTAGAATCCAATCCGCGCGCTCGGAGCTCTAAGCTGCGCATAGCGGAAAAAATATAGGAATATCCAGCACCAATTCCAATGAAGTCCGAATAAACGAAGAGCTAACGCCGCGTAGTCGCCTTCGGCTTTATTAGAAAAAATAAAAATAATTCGTCTCAAATTGGTGCATGGATTCTCAATTTTGTAGCGAAATCAAAGATTTCGACAAAATTGGAAAAAACAAACATAAATAAACAATTTAAGGCAAGTTTTCAGGGGGGCTGAAAATCAATGTCGAGGGTTTTAATCATTCAAAGTTCCTGCTCCTGGTCCAGAAGAAGTTTTTCCGGGAAAAAAGCGCAAAAAAATAAGGCGCTGGTTGGCGATATGGTTTTTCGCCAAAAGCCCGAACTTCATGGCCGCGTCGGGATCGGCTTGGTATCTCTGATGTTTTTGGCGATCGCCGGCATCTTAGCGGCGGGATTCTTTTATCTTTATCAAGTTAATTCCATTGCTACTAAGGGGTATGAGCTCAAGGACTTGGAAAATAAAATCCAAGAGGCCCAAAAAGATATAAATAAGCTTAAAATCAGGGAGGTGGAGCTAAAATCAATGTATAACATAGAGAAAGCGACAGAGGATTTAAATTTAATCACTTCCTTAAATATCACATACCTGGATGCAAAAAGCCCGGTGGCTATGAAATAGGGTTTTGGGAAGCGTAAGTCTTGGGAATATTCAAATGCCAGCCTTTACAAAAGGGAAAATTCCAACGGGCCGCTATTGCCGGTTGAAAAATAACAGCCTGCCAAACTGGAGAATTTATGGGTTGGTTTTTTTTATTTTGATTCTGGTTACTGTGGTGGGGCTCAGGCTGTATTCGCTGCAGATTCTTTCTTATGCTTCTTATAAAGCGCTCGCTGAGGATCAGCACACTGTTTTCAAAAAACTGGTGCCAAAACGGGGTGAAATTTTTTTGCAGGAAAAAAACGATCTTTATCCGCTGGCCGTCAATAAAGAAACCAAAATGGCATATGCCGTTCCGAAAGAAGTGGAAGATGTGGTGGAAACCGCCGAGCAATTGTCGCAGATTCTGCATTTGGAAAAAAATACGTTGTTGGAAAAATTGGACAAGCCAGATGATGGATATGAGGTTTTGAAGCATTGGTTAAGCGACGAAGAGGTGCAAAAAATAAACAACGCCAAACTCAAAGGCATCAAGCTGTCGGACGAAAACTATCGCTATTATCCCTCCAAAGAGCTGGCTTCTCAAGCGGTTGGATTTGTCGGTTGGAAGGATAATAGTTTGATTGGAAGATACGGAGTTGAGGCCTACTTTGAAAAAAAATTACGAGGCGCGGAAGGGAATATTTTCCAGAGTCGTGATTCCGGGGGGCGGTGGATTGCAGTCGGACAGCGGGATATAATGGAAGCTAAGGATGGAGACAATTTGGTTTTGACCATTGACCACATCATTCAATATGAAGCAGAAAAACTTCTTAAAAGCGCTGTTGCGAGATATGATGCGGAGGGCGGGTCTATTATAGTCATGGAACCAGCTACGGGAAAAGTTTTGTCTCTGGCGAATTATCCGACCTTCGACCCCAACAATTATTCGCAAGTTGAAAATATGGAGGTCTATAAAAACGCGGCAGTGAGTGATGCTTACGAGTCCGGATCGGTTTTTAAGACTGTTACCATAGCAGCAGGACTTGACAGCAATAGAATAAATCCCGATACGACTTATTTCGATACAGGATCAGTTAAGGAGGCGGGCTACACCATAAAAAATTCTGACTTCAAGGCATATGGGGCGCAAACAATTTCTCAACTTTTGGAAAAATCTCTGAACACCGGGGCGATATTTGTGGAAAAGCTGATAGGAAATAAAAACTTTTCCGACTATGTTAAAAGATTTGGATTTGGTGAGCCAACTGGAGTCGAGCTGGTTGGAGAGTCTGCGGGAAATTTGGAAAACCTCAAAAATTTAAAAAGCGATATACAATTTTTCACCGCTTCCTTTGGCCAAGGAATCGCAATCACCCCGATTCAATTAGCAGCGGCCTATAATGCTATTGCCAATGGTGGAGTTTTAATGAAATCGCAGATCGTTGAAAAAATAATCCACTCTGACAATAGCGAGGAGCGCCTTGTGCCTCAAGAAGTGCGGCGTGTCATTTCAGAAAGGGCGGCGATGCAAACAGGCAATCTTTTGCGGAATGTTGTGACCAAAGGACACGGAAAAAGAGCTGACGTTCCAGGCTATCTGGTTGTCGGGAAGACCGGGACGGCTCAAGTTGCCAGTGCCAGTTCCCGCGGCTATGAGGAAGGAAAAAATATTGGATCCTTTGCTGGATTTGCTCCGCTGAATGATCCGAAATTTACGGTGCTGGTAAAAATTAATAATCCCAAATCCGTCCAGTGGGCAGAATCAAGCGCGGCACCGACTTTCGGAGAGTTGATGAAATTTTTATTGGAATATTATAATATTGAGCCGACGGAATATTATACGCAAGCCGAACTCGATACATTTAACCAAACACACAACCTGAAGGATGATTTTGTCAAAAAAGACGCAGAACAAATAAAAATTGAAAATTCGATGGAAAGTGACGATAAATCAAAAAAAGAAAAAAATAAAACCCAGTAGAAATTTATATCAGAGCGGAACAGATAAATATTATTCATAACGAAGTGAAAAAAGAAAACTTTACTAAAATAATTTTATTAAAATCGGTGTTGCGGACGATGGCGCGCTTAGTTTTGAAAAAATACAATCCCAAGGTCGTTAGCATCACCGGATCGGTGGGAAAGACTTCCGCCAAAGAAGCTATTTTCTCCATTCTGGCCGGCCGATATCGGGTGCGGAGGAGTGAAAAGAACTACAACAATGAAATCGGATTGCCACTAACCATTATCGGCACCGAATCCGGAAAAGACTCGGTTTTTGAGTGGTTCAAAGTTTTTCTAAAATGGTTGGTGGTCATAATTTTACCGGTAGAATATCCGGAGATTTTGATTTTAGAAATGGGCGCGGATCGGCCAGGTGACATAAAATATCTGACTGATTTCGTTGATTCAAACGTCGGGGTGGTCACGGAGATTTCTTTTAGCCATATAGAATTTTTTAAAAACTTGGAAAGCGTTGCCCGGGAGAAAATGTCTTTGGTTAAAAACTTGGATCAAAGCGCGCTCGCCGTGATAAACATTGACAATTCCAGCATTGCTAAGTTTCAAGGCCAGACAAAAGCGCGCGTGGTGACTTTTGGTTTTTCGGAAAAAGCCGATATGCAGGCAACAGATGTTTCTTTTAATTGCGCTGGCGGGCAGGAAATCAGGGGCTTGAGTTTTAAATTGAATTACAGGGGAACAACCCTGCCGGTTCGTCTCAATAATGTTCTGGCGCGGCATCAAATTTATTCCGCGCTGGTCGCAGCGGCAGTCGGAGTGGAATTCGGTTTGAATTTGGTGGAAATATCCGATCTGCTTTCTAATTTTTCATCGCCGTCGGGCAGGCTCAATCTGATGCCCGGGATCAAAAATTCATTGATACTGGATGATACATACAATGCCTCTCCGGCTTCGGTCATCGCAGCACTGGAAGTCCTGCGGGGAATATCCGCTTCTGGTGGAAAAAAGCGGAGAAAAATAGCAGTTCTAGGAGATATGCTGGAGCTGGGGGGAGAAACTGAAAAAAGCCATCGCAATGTTGCCAAGAAATTTTTAGAAATCAAAGGAGATATTTTTTTGGCGGTGGGCGAAAGAATGAAGTTTGCCGCGGCAGAAACGGAAAAAAATAAATTTAATCCACAAAACATCTTTTCTTTTTCGGGGCCCGAGGAAGCTGGAAGAAAACTGCAGGAAATTTTAAAGGAAGGGGATGCTATCCTGGTAAAGGGATCACAAGGGATGCGAATGGAAAAAGTGGTGGAGGAAATTATGGCCGAGCCGCAGAAAGCCGGAGAGTTTTTGTGCCGACAGAATAAAGAATGGAAAGCTAAACCTTTCAAACCAGTTTAAAAGGCATAATTTTAAATTTTTTTCCAAAACCGAGCTTCAGTGATTCTCAGGCTCGGTTTTAGATTTGCTAACTTTGATTTTTTCATTCGTTTATGTAAAATAACATTATGCGAAATTTTTACGCCGAGTTCGCCCGCCTGCTGCGAAATCCCTATTAAATTTACTAAGATCTAAAAAGTCTTGCTAATGACTAGGCCACGCGAGATTTTGGAAGGCAGCATTTTGGGCAGGTCTAGTCCGGTCTAGGTTTCGCTGGAAAGGGGTCGGGAAAGCAGAAGTTTTCTCGCGGTGGAAGAATTGAAATCGCAAGGTTTCAAGGAAAAGCAGAGCGACGACACGCCAGGTTTTCACCCCGCACCAATTTATGGCCCCATCGTCTATCGGCTAGGACGTCAGGTTCTCATCCTGGAAAGAGGGGTTCGACTCCCCTTGGGGCTACAAATCAAAATTGGTGCGGGGCGAGTTCTCGTAACACGGGTTCCCCGCCTGCGTTGCCTTCGGCAAAGCCGATGGCGGGCAGGGATTCCCGTACTCGGTACAAGATACTAAATATTAAGTAGTAAAAAATTTGTGGAAGCCAAGCAAGTATTAGCAGAATTAAAGAAAAAAATTGATCCGGAAATTGAAAAATATTTAGATCGGGTTATTAAGAATACTAAAAAAACAGATAAAAATGTCGCAGATGCCTTAGGATATGCAAAAAAAATAATTTTGGCCGGTGGCAAGAGGGCAAGGGCCGTTTTTATGTGTTATGGATATTTGGCGGCGGGCGGAAAAAATTTGGAAAAAATAATCAAAATTAGCGTCAGTATCGAACTCATTCACATATTTCTTCTGATTCATGATGATATAATTGATCAGGACGCCAAAAGACATGGAGTTGCGACCATCCACAAACGGTATGAAAGTTTGGGGAAAAAATTTTTGAAAACCCGTGATCCGGCGCATTTTGGAAATTCAATGGCAATTATCGTTGGAGATATGCTGGGAGCTCTTGGTAATCGAGTTATCTATGAATCTGATTTTCATCCCGAATTGGTTGTTAGAGCTCTCCATAAATTGCAAAACATTGTGTCCATGACTTGCGTCGGGGAAACAGAGGATATTTACATTGAAAATAAGGGCCGGGCCACGGAAAAAGAGATAATGCGGATGTATGAAAATAAAACAGCCAAATATACCATTGAAGGGCCGCTGCATCTTGGCGCCATTCTAGCCGGCGCAAACGATAATTTCCTGAAGATGTTTAGTGCATATTCAATTCCGGTCGGGATCGCTTTTCAAATCCAGGATGACATACTGGGCATTTTTGGCGCAGAAGAAAAAATGGGCAAACCCATCGGATCAGATGTGCGGCAGGGCAAGCAAACCATCTTGGTTTCCAAGGCCTACGAAAAAGCCAATTCGAAACAGAAGGAAATTTTGAATATGGCTTTGGGTAAAAAGGATCTAACTGCTGATGATCTAACTAGTTTTAAAAAAGTTATTGTGGCAACCGGTTCATTGGAATATGCAAAAAAAATTGCGAACAAGCTCATTGAGCAGGGGAAGGAAGCGCTGAAAAAAGGAGCGAAGATCCAGCCAGTGGAACAGGAAGCCGAGGATTTCCTATTGGGAATAGCGGATTACATTGTCAACCGGATAGTCTGATTATTTTTTTAAGTTTGCTGAAAGGAGGATATTTTTTTATTGCTGACATTTGAAAATTAAGGTAAAATCAATTTATGATGAAAAAAATTGAGCCGACTCCGCGGCATGTGGCAATCATCCCGGATGGAAATCGCCGATGGGCCAGAGCTAAAAAAATGGAACCCTGGGAAGGACACGAAGCGGGAGCGAAGAATTTGGAAAAGCTTGTTAGTTTTGCTTTGGAAAAAGGACTACATTGTCTTTCTTTTTGGGGATCCTCTTTGGACAATTTGAAAAAAAGGCCTTTCCGGGAAAAAAAAGCGCTTCTGGATATTTATGGCAGGTATTTCGCGAATCTTGCGGATAGCCGGGAAATTGTGGACAACGAAGTTAAAATAAATGTTATCGGCCGCTGGGAAGAGCAGTTCCCGGAGTCGTTAAAAAAAACCATTCAAGGCGTTATTGAGAAAACAAAAAATTATAAAAAAAGGATACTTAATCTTCTTTTGGCCTATAGCGGGACGGATGAAATGGTCCAGGCCATGCAGGACATCACAGGCAAATATGCGTCCGGCACAAAAATAACCGCCGAAATTATCAAAGAAAATTTGATGACACGCGACATTCCGGCAGTGGATTTTATCATCCGCACAGGCGGCGAACCGCATCTAAGCGCCGGGTTCATGATGTGGGACAGCGCGAATGCCCAGCTCTATTTTTCCGAAAAAAATTTCCCCGATTTTAATGAAAATGAATTCGGGAAAGCCTTGACAGACTATGCACAAAGACAGAGACGATTCGGCGAATAAACACGAAAACCCCAATTACAAAATACAAATGTCAAATAAAATCCAAAATCTAAAAGTTCAAATTTTTTTATGTAGCCACTTGGCATTTATTTGAAATTTGAGCTTTGAAATTTAGATTTAAAAAATTACCCATGAAAAAGATATTTTTGATAATTCTGCTTCTCCTATCTTTGCCGCTATTTTCCTTTGGACAGGAAAAGAAGAAGGCTGTTTATTTTTACGCGGAAACCTGTTCCCACTGCAAGAAAGTAGACGAATATTTTCTGGCCAACGGAATCTATGACAAATATGATATCAAGAAAATAGAAGCCTCCGGGGCCACGGAAAAACAACTACTGAATGAATATTTTGACGTGTTCGGCGATGTCAGGACCGAGGATCGGGGATATCCTGCAATTTTTTTCGACGATAAAAAATTAGTCGGCGATGTTTCCATAAACAGCCACTTTGTTTCAGAAATGGAAAGCGCTCAGGGGGCTGATTTTTCCACCCCCGAAAGCGTTCGAAAATCACTGGAGGAAAAAAGGAATTTAGAACTAGTTCAAGTCACGCAAGCCAAAAGCCAAAAAATATCGGTTCCCATACCGTTGCTTATTAGTGCCGCTTTTGTTGATGCCAGCAATCCGTGCGCCTTGGCGGTGCTTATTTTACTTTTGGCAACTGTCATGGCAGCTAAAGGGAAAAATAAGGCACTGCTGGCCGGGTTGGCATTTTCCCTGGCAATCTTCACCTCATATTTTTTGATGGGCCTGGGAGTTTATAAGGCAATTACCGTTTTTAGTTTGCCAAAATTCATTTCACTCGGTGTGGGCATCCTTTCAATCATCATCGGACTGGCCAATCTTAAGGATGTTTTCTGGTATGGCAAGGGTTTTATTATGGAGGTGCCTTTGAGCTGGCGGCCGAAAATGCAAGAAATTTTGAAAAAGGTTACAAGCCCGCTGGGCGCGCTCGGCGCCGGATTTGTTGTCAGCTTGTTTTTGGTTCCTTGCTCAAGCGGTCCGTATATCGTCATTCTCGGCCTGATGGCAGAAAAAATGAATATGGGGAAAACTTTACCGCTCTTGGTATTATATAACTTCATATTTGTCTTGCCGATGCTTATCATTACTTTGCTGATGTATTTTGGTTCGGCGCGCATGGGAAAAATGGAAGCCTGGCGGCAAAAAAACCTGTGCTTTTTGCATGCGATAGCGGCGGGCGTGATGCTTTTCATTGGCAGCTATTTGATTTATAATTGGATATGAAATAATTTTTAATTTTTAATTTTAAATTTTTAAGTTAATTTTAAATTATTAAATGTTTAAATGTAAAAATTTATGCATTTTGATTTTATTTAAAATTATAAATTTATAAATTTAGAATGACAAATATTATGGAGATGGAATTTACCGATCAAAATTTTGATGCTGAGGTGCTAAATTGCGACAAACCGACGCTGGTTGATTTTTGGGCGCCCTGGTGCGGGCCTTGCCAAGTGATGGGTCCGATCATTGAGGAGTTGGCTAAGGAAATCGGCGATAAGGCCAAAGTGGGCAAGCTCAATGTGGACGAAAATTCCGACACAGCTTCCAAATACGGGATTATGTCCATTCCGAGCCTCAAAATTTTTAAAGACGGGAAAGTGGCCAAGGAATTTGTCGGCGTGCAGGCGAAAGAAGTTCTCAGGTCTGAGCTTGATAAATTAGCGCAATAAAAATATGAGTGAAAAAATTTACGACCTTATCATCATCGGTGCTGGCCCGGCGGGACTCGGCGCTTCGATTTATGCTTCACGGTATAAGTTAGAGCATCTTGTCATTGGCAATGAAATTGGCGGGCAGGTAGTGGAGGCTTCGGAAATTGAGAACTGGGCCGGAGAAATTTCTATTTCCGGGAAAACCCTGATGGAAAAATTCCAATATCACGCGCATCATTTGGGAGCGAAGATTATCCAGTCTGACGTAGCGACAGTAATAAAAAAGGAGCAGGAATTTGAGGTTGTTGCAGGGAAAGAAAAATATTTGTCAAAAAGCATCATTTTGGCTCTTGGCATGAAGGCGCGCAAGATGAATGTTCCTGGCGAAGATAAATTTATTGGCAAGGGGGTTTCCTATTGTGCCACTTGTGACGCGATGTTTTTTCGCGGACGGGACGTGGTGGTGGTGGGCGGCGGGGACGCGGCGGCGACGGCTGCTATTCACCTCATCGAATTTGCCAATAAAGTGACACTCCTTTATCGGGACAGTTACAATTTTGAGCCAGCTTGGGAAGAGCAAATTAAAAACAGTTCTAAGGTCGAGTTGATCCGTTGTTCCAATGTGAAAGAGATAAAAGGCGACCAAAAAGTTACCGGCATTGCGTATGACACCGAAGCGGGCAAAAAAGAATTAGCAGTGCAGGGCATCTTTATTGAAGTCGGCACAACTCCTGGCGTGACCATTACCCAAAATTTAGGCGTAATGTTGGATGAACAAAGCTACATAGTTGTTAACCAAACGCAGGCTACTAATGTAGATCAGGTTTATGCCGCCGGAGACGTCACGACCGGTTCCAATAAATTTCGCCAGATCATTACCGCTGTGGCTGAAGGCGCAGTAGCGGCCGGTAGCGTGTATCGGAAATTAAAATTGAATAAAAAATAGTAGTTTGTCATTGTGAGAGAAGCGAAGAATTTGCTTTGGATAATTTTAAATGCAAAATGACAATAAAAAACTAAAAATATCTGATAATACGAGCATTCCCAGAGTTAAAAATACGGTATAAATTGAAGATTATCAGGACAGGCACCGATTTGATAAAAACTCCATCTTCTGATAAGATGATGCCAGAAGCGCTGAACTCTGTCGTGGTAAAAGTGGTTGCTAAGGTATTTAAAAAATGATGCGAAGCGTCATCCTGAGCGAACTCAAAGGATACGTTTAGTGTCAAAAATAAAATGAAAATATACAATAAAAAAATCCAAGTCAAAAGCACCAGCCAGATGGAATTCATAGACATTACAGAGAGAGTTGCGGAGATTATTAGTAACTCCGGCATCAGAGAAGGCCAAGTCTTGGTTTATGCGCCACATACCACCGCCAGCATTGTGGTCAACCACAACGAGCCGATGTTGATTCAAGATTTTATGAAAGTGCTTTATCGGATAGTTCCGGTAAGCAACAGCTACGCCCATGACTTGTTTGAAATCAGCCGGGGTCAGACTTCTGATGGCCGGAGCAATGGCCATTCTCATTGCAAAAGCATGCTGGTGGGAGGGGTTAGCGAGACTTTGCCAATTGAAAAAGGCAAAATGATCTTGACTAAAAGGCAGTGCATATTTTTAGCTGAGATGGACGGTGCTCGAAATCGGGAAGTCATCGTTCAGATCATGGGTATATAAAATTTAGCAGATATCTTTAGGGATATGCTAGTGCTTATCTGCATCTCGGCACCTGATTAATCCTAATAATTTTTTACAATTTTCACTGTCATTTTTAAATGCGGGTGTTTAATTCTAATAAGGTTGAATAAATTAATCAGCGATTTGATAACAAACGGTTATCTCGAATCAGATCCCATTATTAACGCCTTTTCCAAAATCGATCGGGTTGAGTTTGTACCGGACGGATTGGAGTCGCAGGCAGAAGTTGATGTAGCTCTCCCCATTGGATATGGCCAGACAATTTCCCAGCCCTTGACGGTTGCTTTTATGCTGGAGCTGCTTGATCCGCGAGCCGGACAAACAATTTTGGATGTGGGAGCGGGTTCCGGTTGGACGACAGCTATTTTGGCGGAAATAACCGGAAATTCGGGTAAAGTAATCGCAGTCGAGAGAATAAATGAGCTACTGGAGTGGGGGAAAAAAAATGTTGATAAATACGGCTATGTCGGAAAAGGCATAGCCAAGTTTTATCTGGCTGATGGCAGTCAGGGCATTTCGCAAGAAGCGCCGTTTGATCGTATTTTGGTTTCAGCCTCGTCTCCGGACATACCTCAATCACTCAAGGACCAGCTAAAAATCGGCGGCAAAATGGTCTTACCGGTCAAAAGCAGCATTTTTTATCTTGAGAAAAAAAACGAGCTAGAATTTCTTCAGGAAGAATTTCCGGGATTCAGTTTTGTTCCACTGATTAACGAAAAAAAATAATTTACCATAGCTCAGTGTGATAGATTTTTTCGGCGCAGTTTTTCGAAAAAATCAAGCGCGATTCAACTATTTTCCAGAAAAAAATGGCAAAAAAAATAATTATAATTTTAGTTGCTTTCGCCGCTCTTTTGGGCGGAATTTTTTATTTTCGCTATCAGGTTTATTATTCACACGGCAGCTATAAACAAGAAAAAAAATTTGAAATTACAAAAGGCGAGGGCAACTCTCAAATTGCCGCTAACCTAAAAAGGGAAGGCTTGATTTCAAGTAATTGGTATTTCTATTATTACATCCATACGCATGGGCTACTCAACAAATTTCTACCGGGAAAATATCAAATAAATGGAAATATGTCTATTCCAGAAATAGCCTTGCGCTTGACTCAAAAAGAAAACATTATACCAGGCTATGTTAAGATAACTTTTCCCGAAGGTTGGGACAGCAAAAAAATGGCCGAAAGACTTTCAGCTAATGGACTGCCCGGAGAAATTTTTTTAAAGATAGTTCAAAGCCCGCCAAAAAGTCCGAGCGGAGATTTTGAGTATCTGAAAAACGTGAAAAGTCTGGAAGGCTATCTATTTCCCGATACCTATTTTTTTGCCAAAGATATAAAAGCAGAAGGCATTGCTCAGAAAATGCTGGATAATTTCGATCAAAAATTAAACGCGGAAATGCAAGAAGCTGTAATAAGTCAAGGCAAATCAAT
>PFVN01000063.1 GCA_002790635.1 Candidatus Moranbacteria bacterium CG_4_9_14_3_um_filter_42_9 | reverse complement strand
TTTATATTTGTTCGGAATATCAAATATGATTATTCGCCATTTCCCATCCCATTTTTCAGGTTTTTTAATTTCTAAAAGATCAAACGAAAATTTAATCACTCTCTCCTTGCCTCTATTCGTTAGTTTTACTGAAATTTTATCGTCTTCATATTTTTCTATTTCAATAAGTTTTTGTCTCTTAAGACTCCCCAGAGCATTGCTTATTTGCTTTTTATTAAAACCAGTTTTCTCTTCAGAAAGATTGAGGCTTTTTAATATTTTAAGAATTCCCGGAAGCGCAGCTCCGCCCATAACGACACCGCCAAGCGCCACAATCATCAGTAAAAACTTGGTCGCATTCGCCGGAATGCTGTCCGAATCTAAAAAATCTTCAATTTTTTCCTTAAAATTTGAAAGTTCTTTTTGTCTTTTCTTTTTTATTTTCATTTTTTTACTAAATAAAAATTATGCTTCCATTATATTACCCCTATCATGAATATGAAATTATTAGGCGTAGGCATAAAATTTACATACAATATTTTAGTTTATTTTTTCATTAATAATTCCTTGAGATACTTCGCCGTATAACTTTCCTTATGATATTTCGCGACTTCTTCCGGTTCGCCGGTGACGACCACTCGTCCGCCCTCATCTCCGCCTTCCGGTCCCAGATCAATGATCCAGTCAGCGGTTTTGATGACATCCAGATTGTGTTCAATGACCACGACCGTATTACCCGCGTCCACTAACTGATTCAAAACGCCCAGCAATTTTTTAATGTCGTCAAAATGAAGGCCAGTGGTCGGCTCGTCCAAAATATAGAGCGTGTTGCCAGTCGCGCGCCGCGACAGTTCTGTCGCCAATTTTATCCTTTGCGCTTCTCCGCCCGAAAGCGTGGTCGCGGCTTGGCCCAGATGGATATATTCTAATCCTACTTCTTCCAATAT
Organism: Candidatus Moranbacteria bacterium CG_4_9_14_3_um_filter_42_9; assembly: GCA_002790635.1. Classification (GTDB taxonomy): domain Bacteria; phylum Patescibacteriota; class Minisyncoccia; order Moranbacterales; family UBA2206; genus UM-FILTER-42-9. The sequence continues at coordinate 3,314 of PFVN01000063.1, read as the reverse complement.
CATCAGCTTGTCATGAATTTCCGGAAAATTATGGAAAAACTCGCTGGCCTCGCCGACCGTCATTTCTAAAACTTCAGAAATATTTTTTTCCTTGTATCTGACATCCAGTGTTTCCCGATTATATCTTTTTCCCTTGCACACATCGCAGGGTAGATAAACATCCGGCATAAATTGCATTTCTATTTTCAAAAATCCATCACCATCGCAATTGTCGCATCTTCCGCCCCGCACGTTGAAAGAAAACCGGCCCGGCAAATAGCCCTTGGCTTTGGCATCCTTGGTTGAAGCGAAAAGTTCCCGAATCGGAGTGAAAAGCCCGGTATAGGTCGCCGGGTTCGATCGCGGCGTCCGACCGATCGGCGACTGATCGATCATTATAACTTTATCCAGATACTCTGTCCCGATGATTTCTTTATGCCGCCCGGGACGCTCCAGCGAGCGCATTAGCTTGGAAGAAAGAGATTTATACAAAATATCTTCGACCAGTGTCGATTTGCCAGATCCGGATACGCCTGTCACTGTAGTGAAAACTTTCAGCGGGAATTCCACGGTAATATCTTTCAGATTGTGCTGGCTGGCACCGCGCACTGTCAGCCATTTTTTATTTTTGACGGGACGTCTGAATTTCGGCACCTCTATTTCCAATTCTCTCCGCAAATATTTGGCTGTCAGCGATTTTTTGTTCCTGATCACTTCTTCCGGAGTTCCGGACGCCACGATTTCCCCGCCGAGTTTCCCCGCTCCCGGTCCGATATCCACCAAGAAATCCGCCGCGCGCATTGTTTCCTCATCATGCTCTATCACGATTAAAGTGTTCCCGATGTCGCGGAGTTTCAGCAAGGTTTCCAAAAGCTTGGCATTGTCCCGCGAATGAAGACCGACTGATGGCTCGTCTAGAATATATAAAACTCCTACTAATTGCGATCCAATTTGTGAGGCCAGCCGAATCCTCTGTGTTTCCCCTCCGGCCAGACTGAAAGCCGCGCGCGCCAAAGTGAGATAGCCTAGTCCGACATTTTCTAAAAATCCCAGCCGGTTTTGGACTTCTTTCAGGATACGCCCAGCGACTAATTTTTCTCGTTCGCTTAACCTGAGCTCCTCAAAAAATTTCAAAGTTTCCGCCACGCTGATTACTGAAGTTTCATTGATATTTTTTTCTCCCACCGTCACCAAAAGCGTCTCGGGCTTATAGCGCGATCCGCCACAGACCGAACAGGGGTTTTGTGACATATATTTTTCAACGCCTTCCCGCACCGCGTCCGATTCTGTCTTAAAATAGCGGTTGGCCAAAAATCCAACTATCCCGTTCCATTCGATATTAAACCGCCAGGTAGCGCCGGTTTTGGAACGTAAATTGACTGGGATGTCGTCCCCGCCCGCTTCGCTATGCGAAGCATTGCGGGCAGGCGGTTCGTCCGTCCCATACACTAAAATATTATACTGCCGTTCCGACAGATCCCGGACGCGGACATTATCCGGTATGCGATAATAATTGGTTACCGCCCGCAAAATCGCGCCGTAGTAATTATTTTTTTTGTAGCTCCAGGGTATGACCGCGCCTTCAGCGACGGTTTTGTTTTTGTCGGGAATCACGAGGTCCGGATCAATTTCTTTTTTAGTACCTAACCCTTCGCAGGCGGGACAAGCTCCATAGGGACTATTGAATGAAAACAGCCGCGGTTCCATTTCCGGAAATTCCACCTCATGGATCGGACACGATAATTTTTGGTTGAAAATTATCTCCGAGTCGAGATCCGACCTCGACTCGGCTTTAGAGGTCGGGCCTCTTTTGGAAAACTTTATCTTAACTATTCCGTCAGCCAGCTTCAGGGCTTTCTCCACGTCTTCGAATATCCGGGAAATATTTCCTGCGTTTATGCTTACCGTGTCAACCACGATATCAATATTGTGTTTTTTGTAACGCGCGAGATCCAGTTTTAATTTTGGATCCAGCTCATATTTTTTCTTGTTAATGTAAGCCTTGAAAAATCCGCACCGGTACATATCTAAAAGCAAAGTAGAATATTCGCCTTTACGGCTCCGCACCACCGGCGCAAGAATTTCAATCTCAACCCCTCTCTTTCCCCCCTTGTTAAGGGGGGATGAAAGGGGAGTTGCCAAATCCAAAATCCGGTCGACAATCTCATCAACTGACAATTTGGAAATTTCCTGTCCGCAAATCGAACAATGCGGAATGCCGATCTTGGCATACAGCAATCGCAAATAGTCATGGATTTCCGTCACAGTTCCGACGGTCGAACGCGGATTATGCGAAGCCGCTTTTTGGTCGATGGAAATGGCCGGCGAAAGTCCTTCAATATAATCCACATCCGGCTTGTCCATCTGGCCCAAAAATTGGCGGGCATAGCTAGACAAACTTTCCAAGTACCTTCTTTGCCCTTCGGCAAAGATCGTGTCAAAAGCCAAAGTTGATTTACCCGACCCGGAGATTCCCGTGAAAACGATAAACTTATCCCTGGGCAAATCTAGGTTTATATTCTTTAAATTATGTTCGCGTGCACCGCGAATTACTATCTTATCCATATTTTTTAGATTACTTGCCCCGTAATAAGCCCCTGACTTTGCTACTGGGGTGTTCTCTCGCCCCTTTGATTGTTATTTTGTTCATAAAACGCAAAAAATTCCCCATTCAAGGGTACTTTAATATTCAGTTCACTGAATATTACTACAATCTAAAAATTAAATCAACTCGCTTCATTAAGAATCGGGGGTAAAAAAACCGGCGCGGGGTCACTGCCCTTTGCCGGCTACTGCCATCACTCAACTCTCTTGCTTGCCCGAGTAATTCTTGGCCAGGGCCAGTAAATCATGGCCCACACTACCCCGATCGCCAGAACTGCAATGAGAACCCAGAAAGCACACTGGAGATTGAAATGAATCGCTAGGTCCATCAGCAACCCCCAGGCTAGCAAGCCGAATGATAAGATAATCCCCGTTTCCTGCGTCGCCTTGATCATGCCGTCTCCTCCGCCAGTTTTTTCAGGTTAACTTCGATGTCAACCTGTAATAAAGATTCCTTTTTCAGGGTAATACACGTCATGCTTTCCATGATTCCGAGAAACTCGGTTGTGTGCCGCCGGCTCTTGAATTCTATATGTATCGATATCGGCCCACGGAACACATTGCCTTCGGGGGCAACCTCTATCCTGCTTACCCTCTTCAGCCAATGAAGCATGGCACTGAGAGCTTCTTGCTGACGAATTCCACAAGCCACTGTCGCTTCGTCTTTGACTTGACTTCCTTTTTTAACCACGCCTTCACCCCCCGCACATATTTATTTGTAAAACGAACTG
>PFVN01000022.1 GCA_002790635.1 Candidatus Moranbacteria bacterium CG_4_9_14_3_um_filter_42_9 | reverse complement strand
TTATAGCCGATTACATTGTTACCGAAGCTTTATTACGTTACCTGATAAACAAGGTCATGGGCAGTTATCGTTTTGTAAAGCCCGATCTTATGATCTCAATTCCCGCGGGGGCTACATCAGTCGAATCTCGGGCAGTATTAGAAGCCGCGTACTCGTCCGGTGCCAGACAGGCATACTTGATGCCGGAACCATTGGCCGCGGCAATTGGAGCGGGACTCCCAATCGGCGAACCTTCGGGAAATATGATAGTAAACATCGGAGGAGGTACTGCAGAAATTGCCATCGTTTCTTTGTATGGCATGGTTGTTCACGGAAGCATTAGAGTTGCGGGTAACACCTTGGATGAGGCTATTGTCACGCATATCAGAAGAAATTACGGTTTGGTGGTTGGGGACAATACAGCCGAAAAAATAAAAATAGAAATAGGTTCCGCGGTTCCTTTTCCTAAGGAGCGTTTTATGGAAGTTAAGGGGAGGGATTTAGTGTCCGGTTTCCCCAAGACCATAGTAGTAGGTTCAAATGAGATTGCTTTGTGCTTGTCGCACCCCTTAAGCCAAATTGCGCTTGGCATTAAGGCTGTTTTGGAAAAGACACCGCCGGAGTTGTCATCCGATATAATAGACAAGGGGATTATCCTAAGTGGAGGAACAGCGCTACTTGCTAATCTTGACAAGCATATCTCTGAGTTCACCGGAGTAGCCGTGCATATTGCGGACGATCCGCTTCTTTGTGTAGCTCGCGGCTTAGCAAAAGCGATGGATAATATAGAAACTTTGCATCGAAGCATGATTAGGAGATAACCGTGGATAAAATGCATACAACAGACATATTAGGGGTTAAGGTGCACACCGGGCTTAGTATGAAAAGTGTTCTTGAGGTAATTGAGAGGTGCTTTCTAAAGGACGGAAAGCCCCACTATATTTGTACGACAAATCCTGAATTTATTATGGATAGTGCCAAAGACCCCGCATTTAGAGAAATAATTAACAACTCGGATCTGTCTCTGCCTGATGGAAGCGGCGTACTTTTTGCTATGAAATATCAAGACATTATTAGTAAAATTCCACGGAACTTTATTTTTCCTGCTGTCGCGTTTTTGAGAGGTATTTGGTTAGGGATTAGGGGAATTATTAACCCTCTGTACTTAGGTGAGCGGATTTCCGGGGTCAGACTCGTCGAGGAAATTTGCCGGATCTGTAACGACAGGGGGTACACGCTTTTTTTGCTTGGAGGTTGGCCAAGAGACACGTTTGGACGTGATGTTGTCAGCGGCAGCGATATGGCTACCCAAACAGCTGCAGTCATAAAACAAAAATATCCCAAAATCAAAATCATTGGAAGTAGTTCGCAGTTCAAGCGTTCGGAAAAGGACGACGTACTAACAGTTGCTATGATAAGAAAATGTATGCAAGATAGCAATGTAGAGCATATCGATTTCCTGTTAGTTGCATACAATCACTTACATCAAGAAAAATGGATATTAAGGAATAGCTATAAATTGCCTGCGCGTATCTCAATAGGTGTTGGGGGGACTTTCGATTATTTGTCGGGCTATAAAAAGACAAGCCCTGAAAAGATAGGCAGACGAAATCTTGAGTGGCTCTTTAGACTAGTGACACAGCCGTGGCGATTTGTTCGTATAAGTAAGGCGTTTCCAATTTTTCCATTAAAAATCTATTTAAAATCTCTAAAGAGTTAAATAACTCCTATTGACATACAATAAACTGCATGCTTACATAAACGTATGATACAACTCGAAGATAAACTTTATACGTCTACTGAAGTTGCCGATATTTTAGGAGTTTCCTTAAGATCGGTTTACAGATATCTTGAGGAAGATAAATTAACGGCAGAGGTGAAAACCGCTACAGGTAGACATAGATTTTCAAAGAAAAACATATTAGATTTTTTGTACCCAAATGGTGAAAGCGTGGCAAAGGTGCGCCCAGAAACGAGCGCAGAAGTAAAGACAGAAGTAAATAAAGTCACCACGACAAAGAAAGTTTCTGTGCCTATCGTTGAAGAGGAAAAACCGATTGTTGCGGAGGAAATAAAAGAGGAGGTTGTTGCTGAGGAAGTAGCGGCGGTCGAAGAAGAGCCTGTTGACTGGTTGGCTAAATTTAGAGAGGCTGCCAAAAAATATAGAGAAGAAGCAGAAAAAGAGCCGGTCGGGAAAACTGTAGTTGAAGAGACGATGTCAATGGCAGACACAATTAACCCAAAGGAAACTGAAGAAATTCCGGAACCGGCGGCCGAAGAGCCTGCTGTGTTGGAGCCGCAGACAACACGCAAAAATTTCTACAGATCTAGTTTAGGGGGACTTAAAGACATCGCCCAAAATATTGATAAGGGTTCGAGAACATCCTATTTGGACTATGCCTTTACATTAAATGCGGGCTTATCCTTGTATAAGCCGATAAAACCTTTTTCTATGCTTCATGTGTATGTACGGCCTACGGACCTTGTTTTCTTTGAAAAGCTTTTAGGACTGACTCCTACAGATGAGACTAATTCCCAGCTTTGTTTGGTAGTATCCGGCGATGACGCGATCTATAAAGCAAAAGAAGAGCTCCACGGCCTTTTCGTTGTCTCGAAAGCGCGGTTGTTGACCGATATCGCCGAAATGGGCGACAGCGCGCTTGTTTCCGAGGCCTCCTCGATACTTAAATAACGCTTTGGTATCGCGCAGTTCGTTTTGTGCTACAATCTAAGCATGTTCGCGCCAAAAAAAACGGCCATGAAGATACTAATGGTAGCTACGGAAGCCTCCCCATTTGTTTCAGTAGGCGGGGCCGCGCAAGTTGTTAATCACCTTTCTAAAGCTTTGGAACTTTCGGGTAACGAAGTCGCGGTTTTTATTCCCAAATTCGGGTTTATCTCCGAAGAAAAATACCAGCTGACCGCGCTGTACGAAGGGTTAAAGGTCCCAACCGGTGACGAGCAAAACCCTTATCTAATGTGCAACATTAAAACCGCGGAGTTTCCTTCTAAAGTTAAAGCATATTTTTTGGAAAACCAAGAATATTACGAAAAACGTGCGAATGTTTACGGATATAGTGACGATCCTACACGATGGGCACTGTTGTCCAGAGGCGTTTTGGAGTTTATACGCTTAAAGATTTTTATACCCGACATAATACATTGTAACGATTGGCATACCGGTTTAGTGTGCAACTATTTAAAGAGCGATTACGCAAATGACCCAGTTTTGTCAAAAATTGCCGCAATCTACACTATTCATAACCTGGCCTTTCAGGGGATGTTTGATCACAAGCATGTTTCTGAACTGGACTACGACGATGGAAAGTCTTTGGTAGCTCCGTTTTTTGATAACAGACTAAAGACGCAAAATTTTATGAAGAGGGGAATACTGTACTCGGATGTCGTGAGTACTGTTTCGAAAAGTTACTCAAAAGAGATTTTGACTCCGGAATTTGGGGAAGGCTTAGACAAATTGCTGCTTGAGTTAAAAGGCAAAATTTTTGGCATTGTTAACGGTATAGACTACGAAGAAATGAATCCGGCAACCGACAGTCTTATTGAGAAAAACTATGACATTAATAGTATCGGCACCAGAGAAGTGAACAAAAAAGCTCTTCAAAAGGAATTCGACCTTCCGGAAGATTCCAAAGCCCTGCTACTCGGTTTTGTGGGTCGACTAGATAACATGAAGGGGGTAGACCTGCTACTAAATACTATGGAGTATGTGTTGCGCGACTACCCCATACAGTTTGTACAGATCGGCGGGGGTGACGGAGGTCTTGTGGAAATGCTTCACCAGCTGAAAAATAAATATCCTAAAAGTGTTGGGATCCATCCCTACCCAAATTTTACTCTACCGCGACTGGTTTTTGCCGGCGCAGACTGTGTTGTGTACCCATCGCGCTTTGAACCCTGCGGTATCGTGCAGATTGAGGCAATGCGCTATGGTGCGGTGCCGATAGTGCGAAAAGTAGGCGGGTTGTCGGATACTGTTGTAGATTTTGATTCCGGTACGTTGGAAGGAACGGGTTTTGTTTTTTCTCATTTTGACGAATATGCCCTGTATGGACAGATCGTCCGTGCCTACGAAAATTATCGAAACAAACCTTTATGGCTAAAGCTGCAAAAAAATGCGATGAAAGCTGATTTTAGCTGGTTTTACAGTGCGCGCGAATACGTTAAGCTTTACGAAAAAGCTAAAAGTATAGTAGGCAAGCAGTTATAAGCAA
>PFVN01000081.1:1515-4318 GCA_002790635.1 Candidatus Moranbacteria bacterium CG_4_9_14_3_um_filter_42_9 | reverse complement strand
AAATCCGGCCAATCTCTTCAATCAGATCTTCCTGAGTTTGAAGGTCAATTCGAAACGTCGGAATAGTAGCTTCATTTTTCTGGCCGTTGACAGCAAGACCTAGTGACTTTAAAATTTTTACTGCGGTATTCTTTTGAATATTCTCGCCCAATAATTTATTGACATAATCCAGTTCCATTTTTATCCTCCAAGGTTTTACGGGTTTCGGATAGATATCAACACTTCCTTGCGTTTTCCCGCCGGCAATCCGTTCGATTATTTCAATTGCCCGCACCATCGCTTTTTCCGCCAGATTGGGGTCAATGTTCTTTTCAAAACGGTCGGACGCGTCCGTTTTGATTCCTAGCGCCATTCTGGTTTTGCGAATGGAAAGGGCGTTGAAATTGGCACTTTCTAACACTATGGCTTTAGTATTTTCGCTTATTCCCGAATCAACACCGCCCATGATACCAGCAATCGCCAGCGCTTTTTCTTTGTTAGCAATAACCAGATCAGCATCAGATAATTTTTTAATACTACCGTCAAGTAACAAAATCTCCTCATTATTTTCCGCCTTTCGTATAATTATATTTGCTTTTGAATTTTTACTTTTGACTTTTTCCACGTCGAAAGCATGGAGCGGTTGACCCAATTCAAGCATAACATAGTTTGTAGCATCAACTACGTTATTAATTGGACGCATTCCGCACGCTTTTAGCCTGTCCTGCAGCCACTTTGGCGATTCATTAATTTGGACATTTTCTATCACCGCTCCGATGTATCGGACACATAATTTTTTGTCTTTTATTATAACTGACAATATTTTTGAATTTTTTGTTGGCAGTTTTAGGCCATCATAATCATAATCTATTGTCTTATTTTGCAAAGCAACAATTTCTCTCGCCAGACCGACGTGACTTAGCGCGTCGTGCGAACGATCGGCTAAAACCTTTATCTCTAGGGCATAATCTTCGCCGCCACAATATTTCGCAAAATCCATTCCCACTTTCGCATCCTTGTCTAAAATTAAAATTCCTGAGTGATCTGCTCCTAGACCCAACTCGTCTTCCGCGCAAAGCATTCCAAAAGATTTGCTTCCGCGAATTTCTGCTTCACGAATCTCAATCCCATTTGGCAGTTTCGCGCCAACCAACGCGACCGGAACCTTGTCTCCAATTTTAATATTTTTGGCGCCGCAAACGATGTCTACTTCTTTGGCGGCAATATCCACACGGGCGAGTTGCAGTTTATCTGCGTTTGGATGTTTTTTTATTTCCAAAATTTTTCCGACTACAATTCCTTTCAAATCTTGACCAGTTTTTTCAATACTTTCCACCTCAAATGAATGCATCATCAAAAGGTCCGCCAGCTGTTCGGGCGTTCTTTTCGTGCCAGATAATTCTTTTAGCCAATTGTAACTGAATTTCATAATTTTTTTTCATTCCGATCTTATCGAGGAATCTAATTTAATAAATCTATTAGATCTTTCAACCTTACTCAAAATGACAATCGATTAAAATTGCCTTATAAACCGCAAATCTCCGCCGTGAAACAGGCGGATTTCATCGATTTTATATTTCATCATCGCCAACCGCTCCAGCCCAAATCCCCAAGCAAAGCCCTGGTAAATATTCCTCGGATATCCAGATGCCACAAAAACATTCTGATTAACCATGCCGGCACCGCCGACTTCCAGCCAGCCGGTGTTTTTGCATGAACGGCAACCCTGGCCGCCGCAGACCGTACAGGAAATATCAAATTCAAAACTGGGTTCCGTGAAAGGAAAAAAGCTCGGCCGTAATCGGATCCTTATGTCTTTCTGGAAAAAGCGGGAAAAAAATTGCTCGCCGATATACTTAAAATTTCCCACATTTATAGCGTCACCGACCATCAGCGCTTCAAATTGATAAAATGTGTGTTCATGTGTGGAGTCAGTCGCTTCATTCCGAAAACATTTTCCCGGCGCAATGATCCGAAACGGCGGCTTATTTTTCTGCATATATCTTACCTGCACCGGCGAAGTATGCGTCCTAAGCAATAACTTACCACTTCGGTTGTTGGTTTTTTGTTGTCGGTTGTTGGTTGGTTTTAGCCAAAAGGTATCCCAGGCATCTCTGGCCGGATGATTCTTCGGCATATTTAAAGCGTCAAAATTATAAAATTCAGTTTCCACTTCCGGTCCATCAGCGATCTCAAAACCCAAAGCCGTAAAAATGTCTTCAATTTCTTTTTGCACAATTGTTATCGGGTGAAGATGTCCGTGTTTTATTTTTTTTCCTGGAATAGTTACGTCAATTTTTTCTTTCTGAAAATCAAATCTACCGCGCTGCATTTCGGCCTTTTTAGATTTCAGCGCTTCGATAATTTCATTCTTAGTAACATTTGCCAAAATGCCGGCACTTTTCCTTTCTTCTCCAGATAGATCCTTGAGTTGCTTTAAAATCGCCGTCAATTCGCCTTTTTTACCAAGGTATTTTTTCTCAACATTGAACAGATCGCTGTCATTTTCAGTGGCTTCGATTTTGGATATCGCACTCGTTTTTATTTGCAAAATTTGCTGTTTTAACATGCCTTTATTGTATATTTAAAGCCAAAAAAAGTAAACCACCGACATCGAATTCTACGTCAGAGGTTAGTTTTCCCGATAACTTGTGGCCCACTGTCTTTGGAGCAATTCTACGAGTTCACGCAATTTATTTGCCTGCGAAACATCTCCGCGACTTTCTGCTTCCTTGGCTGCTTCAATCAATCTTGAGGATCTTTTTTCGTCTCTTTCTTTGCATCTTTCTATGGCGGCATTCCACATTTTTCCTGATCGCCGCGC
>PFVN01000081.1:0-1468 GCA_002790635.1 Candidatus Moranbacteria bacterium CG_4_9_14_3_um_filter_42_9 | reverse complement strand
TCATAGCAACTAGCACTGCGATAAGCCACGGCTGAATCAGTAATTTTTTCAGCACGATTTCCTACTTTACAAAGGTACTTTTTTATTTAAATTTTATTTTTACAAATCCAAATTTACCAACCTTGAAAACTTTTCCGTCGTATTTTTTATCCAGCATTAACTGCCGATTTTCCACCTTTTTTCCATCGATTTCTACGCCACCTTGTTCGATTTTTCGCCGCGCATCGCTCAAGCTCTTGGCTTGTCCGCCTTGAACTAAAAATTCTGTGAGTTTGATGTTTTCCGCTTCGACCAAACATTCTGTAACGCTCTCCGGCATTTCTTTCTTGGAAAAAGTATCCACAAAATATTTTTGCGCCGCTAAAGCTTTTTCCTCACCGTGGTAAATTTTTACAATGTCGTGCGCGAGGCATAATTTAGCGTCGCGCGGGTTAAGTTTTCCCGTAGCCATATCTTTCTCCATTTTTTTCATGCTTTCCAGCGGTGTCCGCGTGCAGTGGATAAAATATTTTATTATTAAATTATCCGGAATACTCATAACTTTGCCGAACATATCATTCGGTTCGTCCAGAATATTGATAGTATTGCCCCAGCTAGAGCTCATTTTTCGTCCGTCCGTGCCTTCAACTAAATTGACCATCAAAATATCCTGAGGATCCTGGCGATAATGTTTTTGCAACTCTCTCCCGGCTAACAGATTGAATCTCTGATCAGTTCCCCCGAGTTCCAAATCGGCCTTGACCATCACGCTGTCATATCCCTGCATCAGAGGGTAGAGAATTTCGCGAAGCGACACCCGAGCGCCTTTTTGTAGCCGAACTTTTACATTTTCCCGCGCATTAAATTCCGCCACTGAAAAAACATTGGCTTGTTCAGCTATTTCTTTGTATCCTAATTTGCCCAGCCATTCAGAATTGTAGTGCACTTCCGCTTGGGACATATCCAAAAATTTTCCCGCTTGCTTATTATACGTCGCCAAATTTTTTTCCACCGTCGCCGGATCGATCATCGGACGCTCGCTTTCCTTATCCGACGCATCGCCGATCACTCCGGTGAAATCACCAATAATAAAAATGGCTTTATGGCCTAGTTCCTGTAAGTCTTTCATTTTTAAAAGGCTTATGGCTCGCCCCAAATGCAAATTCGGGCTGGTTGGGTCGATACCTAATTTTACCCGTAATTTTTCGCCGCTCATCAGGCGTTTTTTCAAATGCTCTTTATCTATGACTTCCGCCACGCCGCGCGTCAAAATTTCGTCAATTTTCGCCTCTAATTCCGTGTTCATATGTTTGAATTTTACCACCTGAAAGCCATTTTTGCAATATTACGTTAAATTCTCATTATACACTTAACATCGACCGGTGTTAAGTGTATGTACAGTTAACACCATGAGGTAACACTTGGTATAGTTAGGGGTAACACCTGTTAACTATTAACCATATGTATATGCCAAGCGCCAAACATGACC
>PFVN01000031.1 GCA_002790635.1 Candidatus Moranbacteria bacterium CG_4_9_14_3_um_filter_42_9 | reverse complement strand
TGTTATTAACTATTTTAACAACTTTTGTAAACAACGCTAATTAATCTAACAACTTAATTTTAAAATTTGATCATTTAGATTTCGTTTAAAATTGAAAATTTAAAATTGTAAATTTTTATTAATGTACCCGAAATCATTTAAGAAGCTAATAGATCACTTCGCTTCCCTCCCTTCCGTCGGACCTAAAATGGCCGAGCGGCTGGTCTTGTTTCTATTCAAACAGGACAGCGCCAAACTCAAGGATTTTTCCGAAAGCCTTGCCGATCTGAAAAATCTCCATACCTGCCAGAAATGCTTCAATATCGCTGAAGGAACGCTTTGTGAAATATGTAAAAATAAGCAAAGAGAGCAGAAAACTATTTGCGTCGTGGAAGATCCACTGGACATAATTTCCATTGAAAAAACCGGCATATACAAAGGCCTTTACCATGTTTTGGGCGGAGTCGTGCTTTTTGGAAACGGAAATCAGGATCTGAAAATAAAAGAGCTCTTGAAAAGAGTAGAAGAGGAAAAAGTCGAAGAAATAATTTTGGCCGTAAATCCGACCACGGAAGGCGATGCTACGGCTTTGTATCTGAAAAGCAAACTCAAAGATTTTAACGTTAAAATTACCAGGTTAGCGCGCGGACTTTCAACCGGCGGAGACATTGAATACGCCGATGAGATAACATTGAGTTCCGCCTTGACAAATCGGCGGGAGATAACATAATAGACAGTTCCTTTTTTTATTTTAGCAGAAATTTATATTACCTGAGGAGGTATATGAACATGACGAGCATACAAATCTTTGACAAATTTCTTCCGGCTTTGGTCTTCTCATGACCACCTCCTCGTATTTTTTGGATTTAAAATCAATTTTTGCCCTATCGCTCCTTGTTGAATTATTACAATTTTAGACATAATTACGTGCAAAAAAGCCGCTTAACGCGACTTTGGTGCTATTTTGGCCAATAGCTTGTATCAAAATATAAATGCTTGTTTGTTGCTGAATTTATTGATTTGGTCTCAAAATATTAGGTGTAAGCCAAACCGTAAACCAGCAAATATAATAACAAAGCAAATGGTGACTTATTTCAAAATACCCGCTTTAACCAAAGCATTGGAAGCATGCATCGCAAAAACATCGAGAAATTCCATATCCTGAGTGTCCACGCTTGTCTTTTTGTTAAACCCGAGAAAAATAAAGCCGCCCAAAGCTGTTCCTTTTGAGAGAGGCAAGGTAACAAAATATTCCAGCTTATTGTCAAGCACCAAAAGCTCGGCCTCGTAACGCTTAATGTCTCCGCTGATGAGCTTCTTTTCCTTGATCAAGTGCGTTAAAAGCCCGACTGTTTGAGATGTGATCACTTTGATCTTTTCTTTCTGCTCCTCTTCTATTCCTTTATAGGATAACAGGCCAAACTTGCCTTTTTTTTGTGAGCCGTAGAGATAACCCGTGGGAGCCTTCGAAATGTTCATAGCTAAATTCAAAATATGATCTATAACATCTTGCCGGTATTTTTTGGATTTCGGGAACTTCCCCAATTCCAAGAGGAGCGAAATTTTCCGGTTGATGAGCCCGAGATGCTTATACGAGTCAGCCAGCTGTGTCTCTAGTATCTTTTTTGATGCAGCGCGGTTTTTGGTCAGCTCATCCTCTGCTACCTTACTGTCGGTGATGTCCCGGATAAAAACAAATACCAATCCGCCTAAATATTTGGCGAAATTGGCACTGGCTTCAATGTCTATAATATGACCGTCCTTTTTCCGCTGTTGAGTAAAAAAACGACTTTCACCTATATTCTTTATTTCCAGCAAATGTTTCGCGGTACTTTTTGTTTTTTTACCGGATTCTAAATCGGAAATTTTCATTTTCAAAAGTTCACGCCGGCTATATCCTATTAAACGGCAATAAGCAGTATTCACATCCAGAAAATGACCGTGTATATCAACAATTAAAAAAACCGTCCATTGAATTACGCGTTATGGATTTATAAATTTTAGCTGTCTCTTCAATCAGGTCCGCTTGTCTTCTTTTTCTGCGTTCTTTCATGTTATTAGAGCAATGGCCTATTATAGATCAAATATAGCACATATCCTACAAAACTCGCCGACCTTGAAGCAGGTTTATGACGATTAACACGATTGCGATGACCAGCAGGATATGGATCAACCCGCCAAACGCGTTGGCCGTGATAAATCCCAAGAGCCAAAGAATAAACAAAATTACCGCTATGGTCCGTAACATATGTTTTTAGAAAATTATATACTAAAAAGTCCCGAAGAAAATTTATCCAGCACCGTAGTATCGAGGTTCGATCTGATAAAATATTTGCAGGATCAGGTAGCCGACCAAAACATAAACGACCAGCGCAACCAGCGTGGAGAAATCAACCACAAATCTTCCCAATTTTAAACTCGGAGCAATTCCGGCAAAAGGACTCACTAGCGGAGCCGTTACGCTATATAGCCAAGCCACGAACGGGGTGCCCGCATTAACAACAAAAAACTTGAAGACGAAGCGGAGCGAAAGCAAGAATTCAATGATTCCGACCACGATATTCACGATTGTCCTTACTATTCCAAACATAAAATGTAATTAAATCCACTACTTCAATTTATGATATTAATACACCTACTACAACTTTATATTTCCTTTTTTCAACGCAAAAAACACCACTTGAGGTGCTCTTTTATTTCAGTATTGCTATCTTTTGCGATTTCGGCCCTAGGCCGATGAGCCTTGGGCTCAAGTCCATCTCCGAGAGTCTACGCTGCGTATACTTGCGCAACTACTGATTCTTGTCCGCCTTGGGCGGGATTTGGCTCGGTTGGGGCCTTGGCATTTCTCCGATAAATCAGGGCTGTGATTATTAGATAATCTTCCCCACAAATTTTTTGAGTTCCGGCAAATCATTTTCACAAGTATCCCAAACTACCTTTTTATTAACGCCGAAATATTCATGAATGAGCGTATTGCGGATGCCGATGATTTTTCTCCACGGAATGTCTGAATGATCTTTTTGAAACTCTTCGCTAATATTATTGGAAGCCTCCCCAATAATCTCCAACTGGCGAATTATAGCGTCCGCTGCCATTTTATTTTTCAGAAAAGCGTCAAAGTCCAAACCTTGTCTGTAGATCTCGATTGTTTGAATCGCTTCCAGTAAATGCTTAATGTATATCTTATCGTTTTTCATAAATAATTTCGGCTTCCTTAAGAACTTCTTCTCTAAAATACTTGCTTAAGGCTTCCGGAGTCAACAAGTCGACTTTTTTTTGAACATGCTTTTCAATATTCTCTCGTATATCAAAATACTTGAAAAAACCAATTTTGGCTGTTGGCGTAAATTCAATCAGCACATCCACATCGCTATCTTCCTCAAAATCCCCGCGGAGATAAGAACCAAAAAGAGACACCTTCTGAATATTTTCCTTTAAAGGGTCTTTTTCTACGGCTTCTTTGATTTTTTGCTTAATTTTTTGTTTGTTCATATCAGTAGTTTATCATGTATAAAATCTAAAAACAACCCCCTCTGTTGTTTTTTAATGAAGCTGATTTTAATATTTATGACTCTTCTTCAAACATTTTTCCACCCACAACCGCTCCTTGTTCCTTGGCCTTTTTGAAAGCCTCCTTTAGCTCTTTCATTGTTGAGGCCTTGCCCTCTTTCATTGCCTGGCAAATGGGACAGTCATCAAATTCAAAATCATCTTTTTTACGAGACATATTTTTGTTTAAATTTTTACAGCTTTATTATAACACAAAAACAGCCTGCCTGCCGGTAGGCAGGGGTTTCCCCTGTTCTTTTTTCTTGTCCAGCATCACAATCTTTTGCGATTTCGGCCCTAGGCCGATGAGCCTTGGGCTCAAGTCCATCTTTAAGAGTCTACGCTGCGTATACTTGCGCAACTGCTGATTCTTGTCCGCCTTGGGCGGTATTCGGCTCAGTTGGGGCCTTTAACTTGTCTTGAAAATACAAAATTTTTTATCGAAACAGTCTAAAGCGGAACGGAGTAGATACACAAAAACCGCCAATTTCTGGCGGTTTTTGCTATCAAGAAATTTTACGAGAACAATCTTATCAACCAACCAAATACACTGATTTTGCTTTCATTTTTAGTCACAAATTTCTGAAGATTAGCGTTTTGCTGGTTGAGAATAGTGATTTGGTCTCGCAAAACCAATTTCACCGCTGGGTCAGTCAATTGATTCATCAATTCGGTTAGCACTTTGACTCTGGTCTGGTTTTCAGTGATAGCGGTCTTTACTTCGGCAATACTTCCATGTTTCGGTCCGATTAAGAATTTTGCAAATCCACCTCGACTA
>PFVN01000073.1 GCA_002790635.1 Candidatus Moranbacteria bacterium CG_4_9_14_3_um_filter_42_9 | reverse complement strand
TTTTCAGAGATACCCGAAGTATCAAATATTCGGGCGGCTTGGTCGGGTAAAAAGAAACCTCGGTACATTCCAGCCGACGATCCTAATCAAAGCAAGTTGTTTTAAAACCAGAGCAGTTGCGCCAAGCGCTCTCTCTGGTTTTTTTGTAGAATTAACCTATGAAAAGAATACGTAAGTGGTTTTTTCCGGCACTATTAATAGCAGTCGTGTTAGTAGGGTTTAGATACAGAACCGATATCGTTACGGCGGTAACCAGGTGGCTCACGTTTTCTTTTTGCGACAGGCCCATCACGTACAAGATAGATCAAATAGACCCGCAGTTTAATATCACACAAAATACTTTAAAACAGCAACTAACGATTGCTTCCGATATCTGGAATATTGCCACAAAAAAGACACTTTTTGAATATGACCAAAACGGAAGTCTTAGCATTAACCTAATTTATGACGGGAGACAAAGACTTGTAGAAAACATAAACGACACAAACAATGTAGTAGAAAGTCAAAAGCTAACTTTTGAGCAAGAGAGTCAGCGTTATGATCGTCTGAAGGCAGAACTTGAAGCCGAGGTCCAACAACTCAACGACAAAATCGATTATTGGAATAGAAAAGGCGGAGCACCAAAGGACGAATACGATCAGTTGGTTAAATCTCAAAAAAATCTACAAAAGCGAATAACCGAGTTAAATGATTTTACGCAAAAATTAAATCAAAACGTGGAAAAAGTAAACCAGAATATAACCAACCTAAATTCAAATGTCTCTACCTTTAACTCACTTTTAAAAGTCAGTCCGGAAATGGGGACGTATACTTCGGGAGTTAATAAGGTAGAAATTTACTTTTATGGCTCAAAAGAGGAGTTGGAGCATGTATTAGCGCACGAAATGGGGCACTCTTTGGGGTTAGGACATATTCAGGAAGCCAATGCGATCATGAATCCCACCGCTTCCAATAGCGTTAAGCCGACCCAGGATGATATTAATGAGGTAGCAGCCTTATGCGAAAACAAAAATAGATTGGACTTGGTTGCTAATGACCTTTACAACTCTCTTTACACCTTGATTGGTAGATTTCAGACCGTACTTACAAAATAGGACTATTGTTTAACGATTATCCGGAAAACCAAAACCTCCGGGCATCTGTCTGTTAAACCTTTGTTCCTTTTGCCCTTGCGTGCCGCCGAATTGGCGCATTTGTTGAAAGCGCTGCCTTGACACCCGTCGTTCATAATATTTACCTCCGTAAAAGCCCAGCAAGCCGGAAATTATTAAAGTTGTGTGAAAGCTTTTTGTCTCTTAACGCCACTTCAAGTTCGGTTTTCGCTGCGGTGCTTGGAGTTCTTAGCTCATGTGCCGCGTCTGACACAAACCGTTTTTGTTTTTCCAGCATATTTTCAATTGGCTTTAGTGTTTTGCCTGCTAGAAAATAGCCCAACGCCCAAGAAATTCCAAGAACAGCGACGTCAAAAATAATTAAAGTTACCAAAGTTTTATTTCGTATTTCTATTAAGGCGTCGATATCTAGTAAGGGTTCCGGTCTTTCAAATCTTATATACTGTCGTTCAAAACGCCGATGTTGGACCTCTGAGGCCTTTTTAGTACCGGCAGCAATACCCATATAAGCAAATATACTAAAAGCTATAGAGATAAGCATTATTATTGTGACATACCAAGTTGTGAGTTTTATCTTTGCCGATTTAAACATAATTTACTCTTCTGCATCTTCCGCAATTTTATACCCGAAGCCCCGTACAGTTTTTATCAGTGGTTTTAATTTGGTGAAAGGCCTATCAACTTTGTTTCGTAAGTAACCTATGTACTGTTCTACCGTGTTAGGCAAAATATCCGAATGATACTCCCACACATGGCCTATGATTTGTTCTTTCGTAACCAATCGATTTTTGTTTCTCATCAAAAATTCAAGCAAGGAAAACTCTCTTTTCGAAAGTTCTATTTTTTGTTCGGCCCTTTTTACGTCGTACGATATAGTATCCAGTTCGAGATTGTTCGCGGTAAGCTTTGTTCCCAAAATATTTTGTGGCCGACGCAGTAACGCACGGATTCTTGCCAACAATTCTTCAAACGCAAACGGTTTGGTTAAATAGTCATCCGCCCCGGAATTTAAACCCAGAATTTTGTCGTTCAGCTCGCCTTTCGCTGTAAGCATTAAAATTGGTAAGGGATTATTTTGGGCTTTAAGTTTTTTGCAAACGTTAATCCCATCCAACTTAGGGAGCATCAAATCCAGTATTAAAAGATCGTAGGGTTCGACGCTGGCAAGATCGAAAGCTTCTTCGCCATTGTGTACTACGTCAACGGAAAACATTTCCTGCTCCAAACCTTTTTTTAAGGCACCCGCAATTTTTGTGTCGTCTTCTGCTGCCAATAGCCTCATAGTAGTATTATTATAGGCGTCTTGTTGAGAATTTACTGAGAGTGTTTCGTCACTGTGATTGTAGATCGAAGTACTTTCTAAAAAACATACGTTTTCCCAGTTCTACCGTAAGAAGATACGCGATGACGATTCCGACAAGCATCATCAACGCTTCGAAAGGAAGCCTACTAAAACCAAAATAGCTCCCAAGGGGCGTGAAGGGGAGTAACCATCCGAGTGCGACGACTACTATCGTAGAAATAAAAAGGTACTTGCTTGGCCTACTTTGTACAAAAGGAGTCATTCTTGTACGAATGATGTGTATGACCAAGGTTTGTGTTGCCAGTGACTCCATAAACCAGCCAGTTTGAAAGCTCCCCGGAAAGTTTTTAAACATTATATATAGTACGAAAAACGATGCAAAATCATAAAACGAACTGATCGGACCAAATGTAAGCATAAAATTCCTAACGAACTTCATACTCCAGCGTTTAGGCTTGGCCAAGAAATTACGATCCACATTGTCTGTGGGTATCGTTACTTGGGACAAATCGTACAGAAAGTTATTTAGCAAAATTTGAATAGGCAGCATCGGTAGAAAAGGCAAGAAGATTACCGCACCTAAAACACTAAACATATTTCCAAAGTTGGAGCTGATACCCATCATGATGTACTTCATAGTATTGGTAAAAGTTCTACGGCCTTCCAGGATCCCATCTTTAAGTTGGTGTAAACTTTTTTGAGTTAGGATAATATCGGCAGATTCCTTGGCAACGTCTACTCCGTTTGAGACTGAGATCCCGACATCCGCTGATCTTAGTGATGGCGCATCGTTTATTCCGTCGCCCATATATCCCACCACATGGCCATTTTCTCTAAGTAACCGAATTATTCTGTTTTTGTCATCGGGTGAAAATCTTGCAAAAATTGTAATGTCGTTTACCTTGTGTTTTATTTCCGCGTCGGACATTTGGTGCAGGTCGTGGCTGTTTAAAATGCTTTTAATTTTTACCCCGACTTCGACGCAAATCTTTTTAGCCACCAGATCGTTATCCCCGGTAATAATCTTAACTTCGACCCCCATTTCTTCTAGTTTCTCTAAAGCTTCCCGCGTACCTTTTTTAGGTGGATCCAAAAAAGCTATGTAACCGAGCATCTCCAAATCAGTTTCGTCTTTGACAGTGTAACCATGCCTTGGATCGGGTATTTTCTTAATGGCTACAGCCAGTACTCGGTAGCCTTCGCTACTTAGGCTTAGATATCGGTCTATTAGTTGCGAAGAATTATTCGGGTCTAATAATTTGTTAGTGCCGTTGTCTTCATAAAACTTACAACATTGAAAAATTTCTTCCGGCGCGCCTTTGGTTATCATGTAGGTTTCTTTATTTGCGCTTTCTACAACAACTGTCATGCGTTTTCTATTAAAATCAAAAGGAATCTCATCTTTTTTTGTGTATTCTGTAACGTCCAGTTTCTTAAAATTCATTACCGCAGTGTCCATGGGGTTAGTAATTCCGGTTTGGTTTACGCTATTTAGGTACGCGTACAACAAAACTCGTTCTGAGTGGTCGCCGTGTATATCAATATATTTAACTAACTGGATTTTATCCTCGGTTAGTGTGCCTGTTTTGTCGGTGCACAAAATATCCATACTTCCAAAAGTCGGTATCGCGGAGAGCTTTTTTACAATAACCCCTTTTTTGGACATGTTGATTGAGCCTTTTGCCATAGTTACGGACATAATCATGGGTAAGAATTCGGGCGTGAGGCCCACCGCAACCGCAATAGAAAACAGCAGGGACTCTAAAAAGTTCCCTTTTAGAAGTGAGTTAACCACCAAAATAAAAATTACGAAGATAATAATTACTTTAAGAATAAAAACACTAAAGTTTGACACTCCTTTAGTAAATTCGTTATCAGTTTCTTTTTCGGCTAAATTTTTTGCGATTTTACCAAACTCTGTGTCAGCACCTGTTTTAACAAC
>PFVN01000091.1 GCA_002790635.1 Candidatus Moranbacteria bacterium CG_4_9_14_3_um_filter_42_9 | reverse complement strand
TCTGGTATGTATTTGTAAAAATCATGAGTAACCAAAATGATCAGCCGCTAATTTCCGTGATCGTTCCCGTTTACAACCACGCGAAATTTATCGGTGACACGATAGAAAGTGTGATTTCCCAAACATTCCAAAATTGGGAGCTTTTAATCGTGGATGATTGCTCGACTGACAAGAGTTGGGAAATTATCCAAGAATACGAGAAGAAAGATAGTCGGATCAAGGCATTTAGAAACGAGATGAACAAGGGGCTTATCCCGAATTGGAAGTTTCTTATTGATACGTCGAAAGGTGAATATCTAGCCTTCTTGGAAGGTGATGATGTTTTTTGTAAGGAGAATCTTGCTGAGAAAATGTTGATTTTTGAAAAATTCCCCGACCTTGGAATGGTGTATTGCAATTTCAAGGTTATCGACGATGATGGGAGTATTTTGATACGAAATTTCTATAAAAAACTTGGCACGGTAACATACCAAAATAAGATAATATCACCAGCTGAGTATCTGTGCTCAAGAATGACGCCATTTTCTACATATAGCCAGATCATGATACGGCGAGCTGTTATAGAAGTTTCTGGTTATCCGAGGAGTTTTGCTCCTGATGAAAAAGTTTTCTTGCCATCGGATTGGGATTTTAATTTTCTTGTATCGACAAAAAACAGGGTGCACTTTGTCAATGATATCCTTCTCAAATATCGGAAGCACTCCAACAATAGTTCGGCCGCAACTCCGAAAGTCGCTGAACATCTTTCGATGATACTTGATAGTTACGAAAAGGAATTTTCAAAAGAACAGGCAGTTCAGGCAGCTATAAAATATATGCGTGGCAAGCTTTGCTATTTTAAGATAATATTTTATCTTGAAAACGCTCAAAAAAAAGATGCTTGGAATGAATTCTTTTTTTACGCAAAAAAATTTCCCCTAAATCTTTTCCGAGATCTTTCTTTGAATTCGCTCTTATTTATCCGACTTTTATTGCCGAATAGCGTCAATCAATACTTGAAGAGGCTTTATTTCAGTAACTGAAATATTGTGAAAAGTAACCTTGTTTCAGTCTTGATCGTCTCCTACAACGCGGAACGATACATTGAAAAAACACTGCGGAGCTGTCTCAATCAGACATATCCTGATTTTGAGATTCTTGTACTTGATAACAATTCGAATGATAGGACAGTGGAGATCATCAAAAATCTGAATGATTCCAGAATTACCGTCTTTGAAGGAAAGAAGAATGTTGGACCGTATGCCGGACTGAATTTTCTTTTGGATCGCGCGGAGGGGGAATATATCGCGATTCAGGATCACGACGACATCTGGCTTCCGGAAAAAATCGAGAGACAAGTAAGCTATCTTGAGGAGAACAAACCAGTCATTGCGTGTGGAACTGAGACTTTTTATTTCTACGAAAATAAAGGTGTTCTTATTGCCGATAAAAGAGAAAAATTTGTCGATTTTGTTGATCACACTTCGCTGGTATTCAGAAACGCCGGATTCAGATATGACCCCGATTATCTGCTTGCCGACGAATATTTCGAAAAAAAAATCATCGGCGGGAAAATTTATTGTATCGGTGAACAGTTGACCGTCCACAGAATAAGGAGGGACGGGCGGAATTATTCACGGAGTCGATTCTCTTTTTCCAGGAAAAATGTAAGCGATTTTTTTGAAATGAACGGTGCAAACGCGAAATCAATCCTGTCTCTTTTCGGTATATTTGTGATGAAATATTTCCCAGACGATGCGATATGGCTTATCGTCGGAATCCTGAAAAGAAAGTCGACAAAAATAAACCGTGCCGATTTTTCAGCATTAGTTGGATCTGATGTGCTCTAAGTTATTTCTTCGATAAGCGGAATAGACAAGTGGAGCGATGAATAAAATCGGGATGAGCCACTTGAGAATGTACACAACCTGCTCGAATATGCGATGTCGTAGCGCGCAGTAATCCGAATACCGCACAAAATCAGGGGCAATCAATTTTTCCGCGTTCGGATCAAAGGCACGGACAGCTATTCCGATTTCTTCGGCGGAGTATCCGGCGTCCGCATAGTACGGACGGATCATTTCCGGATCACTTTCTATCTCTTCAATAGTGAATGGAAGGTAAACTCCATAATCAGGGTCGGCTACATGGCGCAGCGTCCCGGCTATGACGACGACGTGTCCATACATGACATATATGTCGGCGTTTACATCCCGTTTCCGCAGATATTGAGCAAGAATCGAAGATGATTGCGAACACCAGCCGACACCGCGCTCGATACCCTTTTCCCAGTAGTGACAAAATTCGTATTTTCTGAAATATTGTGGCATTATATGGCTTCCTCCCCAAAGGATCCAATTCTCATGCATCGGAACTCGCAGGCCGAATTCGTCCGCAAGTTCGTCATCCCAATAGTGGAGAATCGCCTTCTCGACGGTTTCCGTTCCTGTTTTTATGGTATCTTCCTCCGAAATACCGCCCGAGTACTCCAGTATTTGAAGCGCCTCATCCGCAGAAAGATCTATCTGATCATCGGTTTTGTGACCATACGCCGTTTCTTCCAAGAGTCGTTCGCTTCGGAGGGGAATGAAGAATCCGGAAATGTTGATTCCGAGCAGAATAAGACCAAGAAAAAACGCGCTTGTGAAAAGGATTTTCGTTTTCATGAGAAATATTCTTTAAACCAGAGCTCCAGGGTGAGGAGCGCCCAGATATGGGGCGAAAAGTTGACTTTGGTGTTGCAGTGAGTATTGAGGATATGCTCGATATATTCCTTTCGGAAGAGATTTTCCTTTATAAGGCGACCATTCAGGAGTTTTTCTCTCGTGTAGTCTCGGAGCTCGTTGCGGAACCAGCGATCAATCGGGATACCGAAGCCCATTTTTGGACGGAACATCACTTCATCGGGGACGAGGCCTCGCAATGATTCCTTCAAAATATATTTTTTATTATTAAACCTCTTGAGTTTGAGGTTAAATGGTATCTGTGCAGTGAGTTCAAGGAATTCATGATCGAGGAAAGGGGATCGACCTTCGAGCGATACCGCCATCGTGTCTATATCGACTTTGGCCAGGAGGTCATCGGGAAGATATGTCGTGAAATCAGCATAAACTGCTTGCTCTGTTCGGTTTTTTGATCCTGACTTCTCGAATTCTCGAGCGATGATGTCGTAGGTGTCGTTGTGCCAAACTTTTTGTTTGAATTCGTCGGTGTAGAGTTCGGATTTCTGTTCATTGGTGAAGTAGGCGGTATAGGAGAGGTAACGTCTGCGATAATCATCAGAGAGGCTTTGAGAAAAACGACTCAGTCGATCAAAGAATGTATTCTTTATATTATTTTTGAGAAAAGTGGTGAGCGGTTTTCCGGCGATTCGGTTGAGCACATCAAGGCGGTCGAGGAGCGTAGAAATTTGAAAGGCGCTGTATCGGCTGTATCCCGCAAAATTTTCATCACCACCGTCACCATTGAGAGCGACGGTGACAAAATCCCGTGTCATTTTGCTGACATAATAGGTAGGTAAAGCGCTGGAATCGGCGTAGGGCTCTTCGTATTGCTTGACCAGCGCTGGAAGCATCTTAATCGCATCAGGTTTTACGATAAATTCAGTATGATTAGTTTTGAATTTATCCGCGATAATGCGGGCGTATTTTAGTTCGTTATATTTTTCCTCCTGAAATCCGATGGAAAAAGTTTTAACAGGTTTATTGGAAAGTTTGCTCATAAGCCCCACAATAGCACTGGAATCAATGCCGCCGGATAGAAACGCGCCCAAAGGCACATCCGAAATCATTCGCAATTTCACTGATTCCTCGAGTTTATCAATGATGCGTTTTTTCCATTCTGCTTCGGAAAGGTCGAGTTTCTTGGAATAATCCAGTTTCCAGTAGCGCTCCTTCTCCACTTCCTTTGTCTTGAGATCGATGTACAGATAATGTGCTGGTTCAAGCTTCTTGATGCCTACGAATCCAGTGAGAGGCGCTGGAACGTATTGTAGAGTCAAATAATGGTGTATGGCTACGTAATCAGGCTCTTTGTGGTATTCGGGCTGAGTAAGGATAGCCTTGAGCTCTGAAGCAAAAATAAAAACATTATCATCGAGATAATATTTAAAAGGTTTTTTACCCACCCGGTCACGCGCGCAAAAAATAGTTTTTTTTATTTCATCATAAATAGCGAACGAAAACATTCCACGCAAATGTTCCAGGCATTTTTTTCCGAATTTATCATAGAGCGCCAGAATAACTTCTGTGTCCGATTTTGATTTGAAAACATAGCCATCTTTTTCCAGCATTGCCCGCTTCTCCTGAAAATTGTAAACTTCGCCATTGAAAACGATCCAATAGCGATCTAAATAATTCATCGGCTGATGTCCGAGAGGGGAGAGATCAATGATAGACAATCTTCTATGGCCAAGGCTAACTTTTTGGTCAGGGGAAAGATAGACTCCTTCGTCATCTGGACCGCGATGTTGGATTTTTTCGTTCATTACCAAAATATCCTGCTCCAAAACAGTGTTGGCGTTAAAATAAATTTTCCCGGTAATTCCACACATAAAATAGCTTTTAGCTTTTAGCTTTTAGCTTTTAGCTTGTAAAATATATCTAGATATTTATCAATAGACTTATCCCAGTTGAATTTATTTAGAACTTCGTTGTAAGCACTGTTTCCCAGTTCTTTTCGGAGAGAATCGTTGTTTATCAACATTTCCAGTTTATTTTTCAAAGTTGTTATGTCTTTTGGGTTGATTAGATAGCCACTTTGATTATTTGTAATAATTTCCGGAGTTCCGCCGACATTGGTTGCGATTATCGCGTTTCTGCAAAGCGCCGCTTCAGCAACCGTTGTCGGCAGGCCTTCTGTGTAACTGGGATTGATGAAAATGTCGGAGATTTTCAATATTTTTATGTAGTCTTCAAATTTTTTATATCCTAAAAAAATAACTTTGCTTTCAAGTTTCAATTTTTGAGTTTGATTTTCCAAATTTTTTCTTTCCGGCCCATCGCCGATGACGAGAATTTTAAAATTATTGTCTGTAATTTCAGATGCGGACGAAAGCAAATCTTTTACCCCCTTACCGTCAATCAAACGACCCAGAAAAGTTATTATGACAGAATCGCAATATTTATTTTTCAGTTCAATGTCATCAGGAGCAGAAATGATCTTTTCAACCTCTACGCCGCGATAAATGACTTCACAATTCGTGTTTTTTGCCAGCTTTTTGCAAAAATCTGCCGAGGCGTTTGAATTGGCAATAACAATATTTGTTTTTTTTAAAACAAGCGTGCCAAAAGTCAAGTCGTAAATCATAGCGATTGTTACCGAAAGCTTTCCTCCTGATTTAACAAAATCAGAACCATGCTCAATATGGATCCATTTTGCTTTTTTCATTTTAGCATACATCAGGGCCAATAACGACGTGCTAAAAAATCTCGTTCGAGAAATTACGATGTCGAATTTATTCTTAAATAAACCAAAAAAAAGCCTCCAGAATTTTAGTGACCAGCATTTCGGCAGGGGATAGTTGGAAATTATCTCAAATGCCGGAAAGCGGATGATTTTTACGTCCGTGTGTATAGTTTCAAATTCCGGGGCCGAAACAGGTAGGCGGGGTGTAAAAACAGTAACATCCACCCCTTTTTGGGATAGATATTTATTGAATTCATCGGCATGTGATTCCAGTCCGCCGATGTGGGGCGGATAGTAGGGAGAAAAAACTAAAATTTTCATACTTACTTATAGGATTTGCCAAATTATAATATTGCTTTTCTGATTATAATAGACCCGTCTAAATTTATCCGGATATCTATCAAATATAAATTCAGTATTTACTATCTCGTTTTTTTTATAATAAGGCCGGTTGAGATAAGGATTTCTTGAATCTTCGTTTGAATAATAAACGTAATATTTGAATTGCTTGTTTAAAAATTCTTCATTAGGAATTTTCAAATATTTTATTTTTGTTAGATCTTTTGAAATATCGTCTGCATAAGCGATTACTTCTTTATTATCAGAATAAATATTTTTGTTTGAAAGTTTATCAATTTGTTGAGTAATTTCTTCAATTATATTTTTATATTCCATTTGATAATCTTGAACAAAGGACTCACTTAATATTTTAGTGTCGAACTTCTTGCCAAAATCATTCGATTTAAAGTAAAAATTATCTGATGTCGGAATAACTTTAGAGTGTGAAAATGTTTTTAACAAGTTAACATTTTTATTGGAGGAAAATAGTATTCTATCTTTTGGCAAATTATCAGTTATCCATTGAGCCGAACTTAATTGTTCATTGCTAATTAAATATTTTTTTTGGCTATTTACATAGATAGCTCCGCTAAGATTAATAAAAAAAGATAATATTAATGCGTAATAAAGAATTTTTTTATTATCTTTCAAAAAAACAAAAATAAAAATGATAAAAACTGTTGAAAAAATTCCGCCAAAATTCCACGCTCTCTCAGGAAGAAAGGCAATCCCTGGAAATCTTGGAATAATTTCCGCAATTAAGAAAAATAAGGAAAAACAAAAAACTAGTGCAAAAATCGATTTGTTCTTAAGCAGATTTGACTTTACAAATATCCGAAATTCAGAATTTTTTATTAATTTTATTATAAAAAGAAAAAAAATTATAAAAAAGGAAAAACCGACATAGTAAGCGTAATATTTTGCGATTCCAGATATTCCAACCCAGCCCATGGCATTTCCATCTACATTTACATAGCTGGCCGGAAATTTTAAATTTAATATAGGGCTAAGTAAGCGGTGATAGGTGCTTTTTGAAAATCCCACAAGAAAAGCCAGTTGATTTTTTATCAGTGAAGTATTGGTGGCAAGTGTAATAATCAGTAAAAACAACGCTAGCTTGTTTTTTTTAAATTTCGCGAAAATTTCTTTCGCATCAAATATCAAAAAACTTGCCAGCCAGCCGATAAAAACCAAAAATGCCGCTTCATGGTAAAAATATGAAATAAAAATAGACAATCCACCAAAATAAAAAAATTCTTTTTTACCGGACAGAGAACAATGCGCCAAGAAAAATAAAAAATAAAATAGTATTATAGTGAGAATAGCTTGTGGAATCGGCGTTTCCAAATAAAGAAAGACGGAGGCGTTAATAATTGGAAATAAAAAAATTAAAGTTTTTTTCAGTGGAGAAAAAAAATTTTTAGAAAATAGATTGGCAGGAATAAGGATTAGTAATGAAAGAAAAGGGATAACATATTTAAAATAGGCATATAAATCAACGCGAGAAGTCTGATTAAATATGTAGGCCAGGGATGAAAATAGAGGCCGATAAGAGCCGATTTCCGTTATCGTATTTTTTGAAAAACTTTTTGTAATGTCAGCGTGCCAATAATAAGGGTCAAGATCAGGAAGCGGATAATAAGCAGTAACTAAGAAAAATATTACTGCAAAATAAAAAAAGAAAAATAATGTAAAATTAGATTTAATAATTTCCGCGGCATTTAATTTAGGAATATTTATACTCAAAAAATCTCTAGAATTTTTTTTGAGAGTAAATATAAAAAGGATTAGAATAAAAATAAAAAAAGAATTGACAATCGGCAGATTGGGAAAAAGTATTTTGAAAACGGTAAATTCCGAGGTTAGCAATAAGGGCGAAAAAATTAAAGAGCCAAGAGAAGCAATGCTTAAAAATTCCCAAAGTTCATATTTCTTTTTAATGAGCCATTGAATAATTAGCCCGAAATTAATTCCAAAAAGAACTAGAGAAACAAGCAGGCTGATTAGTGAAAACAGAATTCTCAAGATAAAACTATTATCCGTAGCCGGGGGAAAAATCAAAAATAAAAAGTAAAAAAAGAATAAAAAAAAGTTGATACTTATTAAATTCAAAGGCATAATTTTTTTCTTAGATCCATTAGCGATTCTTTTCTGGTTAATCTGCCTCCCAAAAGTTCACTTTAGGAGATTACTTTTCCAATATTACAAAATTGTAAATGGAAATAAACTGACTGGCAGAAAAATTATCCCATCGGCCTCTTGCCGAAGAGTATTTTTCGTGAAAATTATTTTTTGCGCAACGCTATTCGGATAACGCTCCACAAAATTTTTAATCGCGACCGGAACTTTCGCCTTCGCGCCATATTTGACTTCTCCCAGCAGGATATTATTTTCAGCGCCTTCTATGACGAAATCAATTTCCGCCCCGCCAATTGTGCGATAGAAATGAATATACTCTTTTTTGTATTGATGAAGCAGATGCAGATAGACAAAATTTTCTACCACTCCTCCATTCAGGCGATTATCCGAATCAAGCGAGCGGGTAAAATAATTGCGCAAACCGATATCCAGCGCGTATACTTTCGGCATTTTTGATAATTCAGAGCGAATGTTTTTGTAAAACGGCGTCACGAGATGGAAAACATATGTCCCGATGAGAATGGCGAGATATTTTTCGGCGGTGTTTCTTGAGAGCGTCGTGGTGTTGGAAACTTCCGAGAGGTTCACAAGATTTCCTATTTGAGCGGAAAGTATTTTTACGAGATTATTAAACCCGGTGACATTTTCAACCTTCAAAAAACCAGCAATATCCTTCTCAATATATGTTTTGACGATCGAATTGAGGATTGTTTCCTTATCCTGATTTTCTAATGTCGTGATGACTTCCGGGTATCCGCCGAAGGCGAGATATTCTTTGAAATGGATGTCAATTTTATCGGAAAATGTTTTGTAAAAAAGTTCCAGTTCAGCAAAATTTTTCAGGGGGATGGGTTTTATGCCGCTTTTATTTTCATAATTAAAATATTCACGGAATGAGATTCTTTGGATATCAAAATCAATGGAACGTCCGGTTAGAAATTCGGTGTTTTTGGTGATTTCCAGCGAACTTGATCCGCTCACTATTATCTGGAGTCGATCGCGGTATTTGTCAAAAATATTCTTGAGAAATAATCCGGCATCATCAATAACTTGAAATTCATCAATAAAAAGATATACAAATTTAGCCGGAAACCCATGAGTCCGCTTCAGATATTCTTCAAGCGTCGCGGTGGATTGAAAAATTTGTGAATTCTCTTTATCATCCGCGCGCAGATAGGCGATGGCTGAATCTTTGTCTTTTTTTTGTATGTCAGCGATAATCTGCCGCAGGATAGTGGTTTTTCCAACTTGTCGAGCGCCTTTCAGAATGAGTATTTTTTCCTTGCCTATCCAATGGAGTATATCGGAAAGGATTTCTCTTTTAATCATTTTTGAGTGTGTTTAATAATATTTCAATATAATATTATCATATGATTGATAAAAAAATCAACATATTATTAGCAAATTAACACAATTAATAGCTTATTTAAGCCAAAGTATTATTTTTTCTTAATTTCTTCCAGCGATTCTTTTCTGGTTAATTCGGAGATGCTCTGCTCCAGCCGTTCGATAGCGGATAGCAGTTTGAATATCATCAAAAATATCAAGAGAAAAACAGTGAGAATGACTGCGTTGATATTGCCTTGTAATCCGACTAGGCTAGCCAATATATTTGTAAATGACGGAAACAGCGCGATAAGCGACATCCCTCCCCAGACAAAAATCCTGATCAATAATTTAGTCAAAGTCTGTCCGCTTTTGCCACGGACAAGGCTTTCTATGCCGGAATATATCATAACGACAGATATCCCGACAACGATAATTTGGTATATGTGAATGGTCATAAAGATAGTTAAATGTTTATAAAGTTTTTAAGGTTATCATTTCAGCTAATTAATCAATTTCCAAAACATCTTATAAAAAGTCTTAACGCCGTTTATGAATCCTTGTTTTTGGAGTTTGCCCATGGAATATTCGGTATAGCGGACTTTAACTGGAACTTCTTTGAATTTTAATTTATGGGTATAAATTTCACGGATAACCTCACTGTCATAGTCGTAGCGGTCGCCCCTGGTGTTAATAATTTCCGCGGCTTGGCGCGAATAGGCCCGGAAGCCCGATTGGCTGTCCGTAACATAAAGCCCGAACAAAAACCAAGTGATCAAATTTCCGATTTTGTTGGCAATGATCCGCTGGAAAGGCATTCCCTCTGTGTTTTTCAGCCGTGTTCCCAAAACAACGTCGCAGTTTCCCTCAAGAATCGGTTCAATAAGCTTTGAAATATCGCCAGGGTCATGCTGGCCGTCTCCGTCCATTGTAACAATAATCTCCGCTTCGAGCAATTTGGCCGCTTCAATGCCGGTTTTGGTGGCGGCGCCTTTACCGCGATTGAGCTTATGCCGAAGCACAATCACTTCTAATTCCTTAGCCTTTTCTTGGGTATTATCGGCGCTGCCGTCGTCTATAACGATGATATTTTGATATCCCGCTGACTTCACCTCGGAAATAACCGACTGAATGACTTTTGCCTCATTAAAAGCGGGGATAACGATGAAAATTTTCTTGGAGTTCATAAGGGTGGAAAGTCTATAAAGTCAAAAAGTCTATCAAGTCTATCAAGTCTGTAAATTTCGTAAGGTTTATAAAGTAGAGACTTTGTTAAGCATAGAATATGAAACATTTCTCAAAGCTAAGCTTTTTTAGATCTTCTTTTTTGACTAATTTTAGCGAGAAAGAGGTGTTTATTCCAATTCCGCGTTTTGTTCATCCAGAATATCTTCCGCCAAGCGATTTTCAGTTCTTGTTCAATTTTAGCATAAGCCGAGGAGTTTATGAAGTTTCTAAAGTTAGAAAGTTAAAAAGTTTGTAAATTCAGCCTGCTTAATAAAAATTTATCTTGACAAGTATGTGATATTTTGCGATAATTTCACTGGATAATAATCATAAATGATACCATACGAATGAAATTATCATATATAAAAGAACTTTTGCGCGGCAGAAAAACGGTACTTACCATCCAGGACATGGTGGTTTTGTTTGGCTTGAACCGTCCATATTTGCGAACGGTTTTGGGACGACTGGTAGCGCGCGGAGATCTTGTGCGTGTAAAGAGGGGTTTGTATTTGGTTCAAGGCAAGGAGGCTAATTTTTTGGAGATGGCTGGAAAACTAAAACAGCCATCCTATATCAGCCTGGAAACCGTGCTGGCCAATAATGGAATCGTCTTCCAGGATTATAGCCAGACAATTTTTTCCGTCTCCAATAATACAATAAAGATGAAAGTGTTGGGCAAAAGCTTCGAATACTATAAATTGAAAGACGATATTCTTCTCAATCCGCTGGGCATTGAAATCAAAGATGGCGTGATGCAAGCGTCGATAGAGCGGGCTGTGTGCGACCGGTTATATTTTTCACCCGGATATTATTTCGATAATCTAAAAAAAATAGATGCGGCTAACCTTTTGCGCGTAGCGAATATCTATAATAATCAGAGATTTCAGAAGGAAATCGAGAAACTGGCGCGAAAGATAAAAGAATAGATAAAATAATCAGAAACATATGTTGGACCAAAAAAAACACCGGAAAATACTTTTTGAAATAATCAAAGAGATATACGATTCTCCGATTGCCGCTTGGCTGGGTTTCAAGGGCGGAACAATGCTGTATTTTTTTTATGGCCTTGACCGTTTCTCGGTTGACCTTGATTTTGATCTTTTGAATGCTGAGCGGACACCGGAGGTTTTTGCCGAGGTCAAAAATATTCTCAAAAAATACGGCACGATAGAAGACGCGATGAACAAAAATTTTACTCTTCTTTTTGAATTACGTTATGAAACTGGCCAACAGAGCGTAAAAATTGAAATTAACAAACGGATAACCAAGACGAACAGCTATGAAACAAGAAATTTTTATGGGACGGAGGTAAAGGTTCTTTTAATCGCGGATTCCTTCGCTCACAAGCTTATCGCCGCGATGAACCGCAAGGCGGTCGCAAATCGAGATTTTTATGATATTTGGTTTCTTTTTAAGCGGGGCTTTATTCCGAATGAAAAAGTTATTCAGGAAATTTCCGGAAAAAATTCACGGGAATACTGTGCGGATCTAGCAATTTTTATTGAGAAAAATTTTTCAAAAAGCAACCCTTTAGCAGGACTAGGTGAGTTGGTGGACGAAAAACAGAAAAGTTGGATTAAAGAATTTTTAAAACGAGAGTTGCGGGCTCAAATTAATTTCTTTATCAAAAATTGACCGGTCTGCGGTAATTTGTTTACGCACATTCGCGATGACGGATTTTTTATCTAAGAATATCTTGTGTGATTTTCAACTTGCGGGTGGAAATTTTTTAAACTGAAGCATGAATCGCGGATAGTCCTTAAAGTTGAAAAGTCTATAAAGTTGGGAAGTTTTTAATTTTTTCAAAGCTAAGCTTTTTTAGATCTTCAAAGCTTAACTTTTTGGTTTGAGTCTTTTTTCCTAATTATTCCAATTCCGCGTTTTGTTCATCCAGAATATCTTCCGCCACGCGGTTCTGGCAGCTTTTTTTGATGCCGGAATCGATTATTTTGCCGCAAACCGGCAAATCTTTTTTGGCCACCGCCAAGTCTTTCCAGCAATAATCTTTTTCCAGATCTTCCAGCTGGTCGCAACCATCCGCCGATTTTTTGGACGAATCTGATCCACAAAAATTTTGGCAATATTTCAGATCCTCGGCGTCATTTTTGTAATCCTGGCATTGATTGGCGCAGTCGCCAGTTGTGACATCCAAAAGCGGTTCGGCTTCCGCCTCTTTTTTTTCCGCTTCGGCGGCGGGGCTTTCCGGCGCCGTTTCTTCTTCTACCGGAACCTCATCTGCGCTTGGCTCCGAAACGGTTTCCGGATCCGCTAAAATGTCCGGAATGTTTTCCGTCGGCGGGAGCGGGGAAACAGTTTCGATTTTATCCGGGTTGAAATAACGATTTTTGACCACCGGATAGCCCCAATAGAATAGTCCGATCAAGGCTAACGCGCAAACTGCCAAGATAATTTTTGAATTTAGTTGCATATAATTGGTTTTCCTAAAGCTCGGCTTTTCCGATAAAAGGTCTGACCTCGTCCGGTTTTATTAGATCCCTCGCGAAGCTTATCCCGCCGAATGGCGGGCATCGGGATGACAGTGCTCATTATGGATACGCCGTGTGGATGTTAATGTTGTAAAAATAATAATTCAAAATCCAGTCCCAATCTTTGTTGTAGTCGGCGGCCAGAGCGAGAGAGCCGTGGGCGGAAAGGCCGACCATATGATTGCCAGCCGCTTCCAGTTGGCCGGTGGTCCGGGTCGCGTCTTTGCCATAGGGATCGTCCACTGACCGGCACCAGGGATAACTGGTGGATCCCCAGCGTTCTTCAAAACTCCGCGTGCGGCCATCTGTCCAGGAAGAATAAGGGGTCAGCGCGACTTCGTTGAGGCCGTCCGAATTCACATACATCACGATTTTGCCCGCGGTGTCTTCGGCCGCTGTGCGGATGTTGGGATGCGCCGTTTCCCAGTCATAGCCATAATACAGCTGGGAAGAGGTGGTGGCGGTGACTTTGAAACCCTCCGCGGCGTATTTGGTGGAGAATTTTATCTTCCAATAGCCGTAGGTGCGGAAAACAGTCGTCATCACGCGATTGTGATCCGCGTCTCCCGTGCCGGCAATTTCGCCCATACCCCAGATATATTGCTCCAAGGGCAATGTGTTGATGGCCCAAATGCGGTCGCCGTCCGCTTCCGGACTGTCGTAGAAGGAAAGTTTCATCGTCCCGCGGTATTGGTCATAATCTGAACCCGGATTGTTGATGTCAAAGATGAGGTCGGAATTGTTACCATCCACGGCATCAAAAGCCACGATGTTTTCCGTGTTGACAGCCGGAGTCACGGATTCATAAATCTGGAGCGTGTTGCCGGAAACATATTTAACTTTCGTATAAGTCGCGGCGGGAATCGCGGCCAGCACCGTGCCGGCACTGTTTTTGACGTTGTAGTCTTTGTTAGCTTTGATGCGGAAATAGCTGGAAGTCAGATCGCTTTTGGTGTAGCCGATGAGTCCCACGGTTATGTCCGGTCCGAGCGCGCCGCCGCCGAGATCTGCTTCACCGACGGTGGCCGCGAGAGCCGCCTCAGCCGCCTTGTAGCGGTCGTAGCCGGCTTTATATTCCGCGCCCCCGTAATTTCTTCCTTCATGATAGGCGCTCTTGTCATATTTTTTGTATTTGGAATACCGGCTGTATTTGCTGTAGGGCGAAACATATTTTTTGTATTTGCTGTATTTTTTGTACAGCTCGTAATATTGGACGTTTTGCGGATATTTCGCCGGAGATTTTTTGTAAAGTTTGTATTTGTAATACGCGGCTTTGGCTTTCGCTTTGGCCGTGGCGCTGCTGAAGCCGTATTTTTTCTTGTTCTTGGCGTATTTCTTGTATTTGCCGTATTTTTGCTTTTTCTCGTATTTCTGGAAAAGCTGATATTTTTGGTAAAGCTCAAAATCATCCTGCAAGGTGGAAGTTTCGGCCCGGGCCGGACTTGGCGCAACTGTGGCAAAAGACGCGAAAAGAGAGGCGGTGAACAGACCGAGAATGATTAAGCTGGACGTTTTTTTTGTGTTTGTTTTGAGCATTATCAGGATGTAAAGAAATTACGGCGTTTCAGGTTTTAGTTTATCATTTTTGTGGGTTTTGTTCAAATAGTGACTAAGGCATGAAACCTGCCCGCAATGCTACTGCATGCGTTGCAGGCGGGCATGAAGCATGCCACCGCCTTGGCGGGGTCCCGCTCTAGCGGGAAAACATGGATCAGCAAGCTTGTCGGAAATGGCCGTTTCGTGATAGTATTTCAGTATGAAAATAGTAGAAAAGGAGATTACAATCGGCGAATTGGAGGAAATGTCGGGCAAAATGTTCGGCAATTTGGTCAAAGCGGTTGTCGATGTTGAAAAGGAAATTATGGCAATTGATGCCGATTTGCACGCCGATGAAGAGGCGCTACTTTTGGAAAAGGGATCGGAACAGAAAAATCTTTGGGGAATCAACATTTATCCGGAAATGAAGGGTCCGGATTTTGTGGAATTCGATTCAATGATAAATTTGCGTCCATCCCAGAACAACCGCAGCCGGGGAGTGGAAGATGTTACGATTCAGAAAAATATTTTAGAAATAGTTGAGAAACTGGTGAAAAAAAATGAACAATCAGCATAAAAATTTAGCCGGCGGCCGCTGGCAAGCACTCACCTTCTTTGAACAGATGGCGAATGTCGGAAGCGAGGTCGGGCGAGCTATCAATTGGAAAAACAAAGGCAATGCTGAATACAGTCGGTTGGCTTTTGAACGGGCACTAGAGCTTCTGGATCTGACAATTGACAAGGAGAAAGTCCCGAGCCATCTCAAGGAGCTCGCACGGGTGAGAGAAGCTCTGGCCGATTATTTTGTGTTTGAAAATAGTTATAATTCAACTGATAAGAGCTGGCAGAACTATTTTTATTCCTTTAACTTTGCAGCCAGAGTCAATTTATAATATGCTTGTCCACTTTCTTTGGCAGTAAAAGGTTGTAGCCTTACTTTTTCTCTCCGCGAGAAAAAGTAACAAAAAGAGCTCTCAGCCGAGCTGGGTCGGAGACGTATTCTAGCCTCACTCGCTGAAACTCCTAACCCCGTCTACGGCGGGGATCGGTGCGGAGTTTCTTTACGCTCGTTTCGGCTGAATCCGTAGCTCCGCCCTAACGCAAGGCTGATTCATATACTTTTTAAAATACCCGCACATAGCGAAGATACGTAGGTAAATTCCAGCGGGCGAGCGCAAAAATCACTTCTCCCTTTTTGGAGCGACGTCGTTTTTAGTGATTTTAGCGAGTCCGCGTCAAGAATTTGCCCCAGCACGAGCCGGTGCGGCAGTTTCTTTCTATCCACTTTCTTTTCTGCAAAAGAAAGTGGATAATAATTTTCGGAAAAAAGGTTTTCCGATTTTTGACTTGCGGGCGGAAATTTTATACAATGGCAGAGTAATATATTTTTTAATTATGAACTCCGTTAGATATAAAACGGGGCTGAAAAATTGTGGATAATAATAACAAAATAGCTAACAGAGCGAACGAAAAACCATATCTGTCAGTTGTGGTTCCGCTTTATAATGAAGAGGGGAATGCGAAAGAACTGCACAAGCGCATCAAAGACGCCTGCCAGGCCCTGGGAAAAAGCTTCGAGATCATTTTTGTGGACGACGGATCAACGGATGGCACAGTCAAAGATTGTGCCGGCCTCACCCCGCTGAAACTCGTCCGTTTTCGCAAAAATTTCGGGCAAACCGCCGCTTTTGACGCAGGGATCAAGGTTGCCACGGGCGAGATCGTCATCACAATGGATGGCGATCTGCAAAACGATCCGGCGGACATCGGATTGCTTTTAGAGGAAATGGATAAGGGTTATGACGTCGTTTCCGGCTGGCGCTGGCAAAGAAAAGACACTTTCATGAAAAAGTTTTTTTCGCGCACCGCCAATCTCTTGCGCAAAGTTCTCATCAAGGATCGCATCCACGATTCCGGCTGTTCACTCAAAGCCTATAAGCGGGAATGCTTTCAGAACGTAGATCTTTTCGGCGAGATGCACCGGTTCATTCCGGCGATCCTGGAATTGCAGGGCTACCGTGTCGGGGAAGTGAAAGTCAGCCACCATCCGCGCGTTCACGGCCAGACTAAATATAACTGGAAAAGAGGCCTCAAGGGTTTTGTGGATATGGTGGAAATTTGGTTTTGGCAAAAATATTCCAACCGACCGCTCCATCTTTTCGGCGGCGGCGGAATAATCTTTTCATTTTTAGGGGTGGCAATTCTCATCTGGATGGCGATAGAAAAAATATTTTTCGGAGCTTCGCTTTCGGAAAAAATTTGGCCGATGGTCGGAACTTTTTTGATCCTGGTCGGCATCCAGCTGTTCGTTTTTGGACTGCTGGCGGGGATATTGATTAAAACATATTATAAAAACAGGCAAACGATGAACTACACGATAAAGGAGATAAGGGAGAGTTAGAAAGTTCATAAAGTTACAAGTTTATAAAGAATCCAAGTTAGAAAGTTGCTCAAGTTCATCAAGTTAAAAGTTTATCAAGTCGGAAAGTTTATGGCGAAGTTTGAAACAATCGAAGATATAATTGCCTGGCAAAGATCAAGAGTTCTCGTTAATAACGTTTATCAAGTTTTTAAAATAAGTCGTGACTATTCTTTTCGTGACCAAATTCAAAGAGCGGCAGTTTCTATAATGAATAATATCGCTGAAGGATTTGAGAGAAAGGGCAACAAGGAATTTGCAAAATTTTTGTATATTGCAAAAGGTTCATGCGGTGAGGTTCGTTCAATGCTTTATCTAGCGCTGGATTTAAAATATATAAGTAAAAATGATTTTGATAATTTATATAATCAAGCATTTGAAATGTCAAAGATGCTTTCGGGCCTAATCAAGGCTTTACGAACTTTTTAACTTTCTAACTTTACGAACTTATGCGATTAGCTATCATCGGCACCGGTTATGTCGGTTCGGTCACCGGAGCGTGTTTGTCCGAAATGGGCAACTCGGTGATTTGCGTGGACAAAAACGCGAAAAAAGTGGCTGAGTTCAGCCAAGGCAAAGCGCCGCTCCACGAAAAAGGACTCAACGAACTGATTGCAAGAAACCTCAAAGCAAAAACTTTGCGCTTTACCACCGAGCTCGAAGAAGCGCTGGACGCAAGCGACATTGTTTTCATCGCGGTCGGAACGCCGCCCAATGAAGACGGCAGCGCGGACCTCTCCCATGTTTTGGATGTGGCCCGTTCCATCGGGCAGATGATAAAACATCCTCTAATCGTGGTGGATAAGTCCACGGTGCCGGTCGGAACAGCGGAATTGGTTCGCGCGACCATCGCTTCTGAACAAAAAAAACATGGAACAGATTTTGAATTTCATGTCGTCAGCAATCCGGAATTTCTGGCGCAGGGGACCGCGGTCAAGGATTTTATGGAACCGAGCCGGATCGTGGTCGGCGCGGATGAGCCGCAAGTCATCGAAACTATGCGCGAGCTGTATGCGCCGTTTATGCGCAGGGAAGGCCGTTTTTATGCTATGGATCCCAAAACCGCGGAAACCGTGAAGTATGCTTCCAATTGTTTTTTGGCTGCCAAAATTTCCGTCAATAACGAATTGGCCAATATTTGCGCGCGGATTGGGGCGGATTTTGATCTGGTGCGGAAAGCCATGGGGGCGGATCCGCGGA
>PFVN01000004.1 GCA_002790635.1 Candidatus Moranbacteria bacterium CG_4_9_14_3_um_filter_42_9 | reverse complement strand
CTGAAACTGGAAAGTACGCCCAAGAGACTCGAGATAACAGCGATACTGGCCGAATTGATTGAAAAATTGGATCAAACCGAGATTCGTTGCGCTACGCACTTGATACTCGGGCAGTTGAAAGCCCCGTTTGAGAACCTTCGATTTAATATTGCCGAAAAATTAATGATCAAAATTCTTGAAAATGCTTATTCTACACCACAAAAAATTGTTTCCGACAAAGATGTAACAAACCTATACAATAAGGCGGGCGATTTAGGAAATGTAGCCTTTGGGCTTGCTGATACAACAAAAACAGGAAAGCTTAGCATAACTCAGGTATACGAAAGACTTTGTGAAATTGCAAAAATCGAAGGGAATGGGTCAGTGGACACAAAAATAAAAAAAACGGCAACACTGTTAAGAGAACTCGATCCCCTCTCAGCAAAGTACGCAACAAGAATTATTTTGGGCATAACAAGGCTTGGCTTTACGGAACTCACTTTTGTTGACGCTTTAAGTTTGTATCTAAAAGACAAAAAACTTGGCACTCAGATTGAAAACGTTTACTACACTTATCCTGAAATCGGTCTTATCGCAGAAAAAATAAAAAAAAGCGGGATCAAAGGGATTTCCAAAATACTGATTGAGACCGGTGTGCCCATACTTTCACAAAAAGCACAAAGAGTAAGCGATGCCGAAGAAGCAATAGAAAAAATGGGTAAAGTTTGGGCCGAATACAAATTCGACGGTACACGCGTGCAACTTCATTTTGACAAACATAAGCCCATTTCGCACAAAAATAGTGATCAAACCGAGCTTTTTAATGACAAGGACGCCTCTTACCTTGTAAAAACCTTCACCAGAAACTTGGAGGAAACTACTCACCAATATCCGGATATTGTACAAGCCGCAAAACAACAAATTAACGCACAGTCGGCAATTTTAGACGGCGAGGCCATAGGTTACGACAAAAAAACAGGAACTTTTCTCCCCTTCCAAGAAACAATGCAAAGAAAACGCAAGTACGATATCGGAGACACGGCAAAAAACGTCCCTTTAAAATATTTTGTTTTTGACATTCTGCTGCTCGATGGGAAACCCCTTGTCAATCTACCGCTACGCGAACGAAAATCTTTGTTAAAAAAAACCATTAAACCCGGTGACACGATTTTAATCGACGATTACCTCGAGACTGACAACGCCGAAAAACTACACGAATACTACACCGAGGCAAAAGGTAAAAGCCTGGAAGGGTTGGTGGTAAAAAGACCGGGTGACGCTTACCAAGCCGGGGCGCGGTCGTACTCGTGGGTAAAACTTAAGAAAGCAGGCGAAAAGCTGTTGGAAGACTCGGTAGACTGCGTGGTGCTAGGTTATTACGCGGGCAGAGGCGAACGATCGAAATTTGGAATTGGAGGCTTCTTAGTTGGTGTTTACGACAAAAAATCGGATTCATTTAAAACCGTTACTAAAGTGGGCACAGGACTAACCGACGAAGATTGGGACTACCTAAAAAAAATGTGCGATAAAGTTAAAATCAATACAATACCGACAAACGTTGCGATGGATAAAATTTATATGCCTGACGTGCTTGTTAAACCTAGCATCGTTGTTGAGCTTATTGCCGATGAAATTTCAGATTCACCTTCCCATACCGCCGGTTACGCTTTGAGGTTCCCCCGCTTAGTCAAGTTTCGTGACGACAAAAGCCCTTCCGAAATAACCACAGTCGATGAGATAAAAACCATGTATAGGCAGCAGAAACGCGGTGCATATTAGGTACATCCCCAGCACCCAATTGCTAATCCAACCCCCCTATGCCACAATAAATCTATGGAAAAATCTAATAACCAAACTTCTATAGAAAACTTTGAACCCAATGTACTTGCCTCTTTTTCGTACCTTATACCGCCACTTACCGGTATAATATTTTTTCTGATCGAAAAGAAAAGTAAGTTTATTAAGTTTCATGCGCTACAATCTATCTTCTTTGGCGTCTTGGCTTACGTTTTGGCCACATTGGTATCAAACTTAAAAATCCTCTATATCGGCTACTTTCTACAGCCACTTGTTTCCTTCTTTATCTTTGGTACGTGGCTCTTTTTAATGTGGAAGGCCTATCAGTACGAAGAATACGAACTCCCGTATCTAGGTAAAATTGCGCACGATCAGCTGGATAAACCTACTCAAAAACCTCAGGCATGAAAAGCCTCTCCGACATTATAAAGGCCCGAAAACCAGCCCGCGATTACCGTAACAGCAAGGAATTTCAAGCGTTTGGAAATATGGTAGCCGAGGAACTTGGTGACATCAAGCATCGCGCGCTATACATCAAGCTTGCAAAAACCGAAAACCGCACTTTGTTAGAACAGGCACTGGATTTCGTGAAAGACGCTCCTCATGCGCATACCAAAGGTCGTCTGTTTATGTGGAAACTTACCCAGTTGAAAGAAAGCAAAAAATAAAATATCATTTTTCTGATGGATAAAACGTTATTTACTATTTATAAGATTCCTTTTCTAATTTCGCTGACTCTCGCGGTCGCACTCCTGGCCGTGGGAACAGTAGGAAAGCCGTTTGATATGGCCATGGTCATAATAGGCTCCCTTCTTGGTATGTTCGCACTTGATGCAGAATACTTTCTAAACGCCTATGTTCTGGAAACTAAATCTGAATTTTCTAGAACTCTAATCAATTTTCTGAAACATTCCGACTGGACAAACGCGCTTAAACACGTCTATTACCACAAAGACGAATCTCGGGAGAATTCTCTTAATAGCGCGCTATTCCAGGTAATCTTAGCGGCGATGAGCATTTTTGTGGCGTTTTCCGGAGCAGCACTTTTTGCTAAGGCACTTATACTTTCTGTTTTTGCACAATCTATATATGTTTTGCTCGAATATTACTTTAAAGGCCGCTCCGATGACTGGTTTTGGGTAATGGCAAATAAACCTACTAAAACATCCGTACAGCTATATATTGTGGTTTTATTTGTAATTTTGTCGTTTTGCCTTTACATTTTTTAGTGTGAGAGCCACACCCTCAATCTACGGAATATTAATCTCGTGCGCAATCCTGCTGTGCCTTATGATTGCGGATAAGCGCGCAAGAAAAGACGGTGCTGACGCTGTTACCGTATGGGACTTTGGGCTTACTTCCATACTAAGCGGGTGGTTGGGAGCGCGTTTGTATCACGTTATTCATTTATGGGAATTTTATTCGCAAAATCCAAGTCAAATTATCGACTTTTCAAAAGGAGGGCTTGGTATTTGGGGCGGAGTCATTGCCGGGGTTACGGCGGTTTATCTGCAAGCCCGGTTTAAAAAGCAAAGACCTCTGTACTGGCTGGATCTTTTTGCGGGCGTTTTACCCCTGGGGCAGGCAATCGGAAGGTGGGGAAACTACTTCAATCAGGAAAACTTTGGCTACCCTACTCCAAGTTTTGTGGGCATGTACATCGAGCCACACAGACGCCCATTGGATTTTGTTAATTACGACAGATTCCACCCACTGTTTTTATACGAGCTTATATTAAATCTGGTTTTGTTTTTTATTCTAACTAAACTAGAAAAGAAATATCCGAGGGGAAGTGGTTTTATCTTTGGATTCTACATTTTGGGTTACGCCATTATAAGGTTTTTCCTAGAGTTTTTTCGGATCAACGCCTGGCAAATACAGGGAATAAATACCGCGCAAGGAATTTGCGTAGTTTCTGCAGCAGCCACGCTTGTGTTTCTCAAAAGCAGAAGCCGTTGTACTATTAACTAACTATGGTATATCTTGCAGCCGACCACGGCGGTTTTGAACTTAAAGAAAAGATAAAAGCTTATTTGATTCAAAGTAGTACGCAGTATGAAGATTTAGGCGCAACAGAGCTTATTCCCAACGATGATTATGATGATTATGTGCTCAAGCTTGTAGAGCGGGTTCGCTACGATGAAGGAAGTCGCGGCATTGTAATCTGCCGAAACGGTGTTGGAGTAAGCATGCTTGTTAACAAGTTTAAGGGTATTCGGGCCGCGCTGTCGTTTAGTCCCAAGCACGTAGCGAGTAGTAGAAACGA
>PFVN01000100.1 GCA_002790635.1 Candidatus Moranbacteria bacterium CG_4_9_14_3_um_filter_42_9 | reverse complement strand
CTCCGCACCGAAAAGTTTTTTGGCGCGATCAATGGCTAGCTGTTCAACGATATCCGTATATTGCTGTCCGCCATAATATCTTTTGCCGGGATACCCTTCGGAATATTTATTGGTGAAAATCGAGCCGAGGGCTTCCAAAACCGCCTCGGAAACATAATTTTCCGAAGCGATGAGTTCCATCCCCTCTTGCTGGCGCTTGACTTCTCCAATCAATGCTGTATAAACTTGCGGATCTTGTTTTTTGATATTTTTCATTTTATTTATCTTAATTTCAGTCGCACAAATGCTTCGGCATATTTAAATCCGTTTTTTTTGCCCAATTCCATGGCCCACGACTTTACCCATTCCCGAGTTGTTTTCGAACCGCCGAATTGCGATTGGTGTGCGGCCAAAGCTTTAATCTTCAGATCAAGAG
Source organism: Candidatus Moranbacteria bacterium CG_4_9_14_3_um_filter_42_9 (assembly GCA_002790635.1). GTDB lineage: Bacteria > Patescibacteriota > Minisyncoccia > Moranbacterales > UBA2206 > UM-FILTER-42-9. The sequence goes on along the minus strand of PFVN01000100.1, from coordinate 3,940 downwards.
TTTTTGTCACGTCAATAAAACAGTTTGCTTCCTCTGGCATAAAACTGAATAAAAAAATTTCTTTTACTTTGTGCGGTTTCAATCCGATTTTCGCGTGTTCGGAAAAAGAAACCGCATCCCGAGCCAATGGATAGCAAGCATCGAGAGTAGCTTCCCCAATGGCACGATGATCAGAATGATTGATAAACCCAAAATCCGCGCGTTTATAATAAAAACGGCTGGGATCCATCGTAAAAACATAGTCTGGTCGGTATTTTCGCAAAAACATCACCAGATCTTCTTTTAATTTTAAATTTACCTCCAATTCACCATCGTTATAATCCAGGAAAATAACCTCTTTGATTTCTAATATTTTAGCGGCTTTTCGTTGCTCCTGCTCTCTTATTTTTGCTAGCTTCTCACCAGTCATTTTTTTGTCATTACTTCCCCGCTGACCCTTGGTTGCGATCACATAAAAAATCTTAGCGCCAAGCTTCGCGGCCAAAGCCATAGTCGCCGCCGCACCGAAGTCATTGTCATCAGGATGGGCCCCGATGACCAATATTTTTTTATTTCTGAAATTTACCGGATTTTTCATTATTTTTTCAAATATTCTTTTAATGCTTCCTTATAGCTTCGCAGCGGGTTAAGTTTGGTGTTGAGCAACACCGAATAATAGGGCCGTTTTGCCGGCCGCGGGAATTCCGTAGCCGAAACTGGAATCACTTTAGCCTTTATCTTGGCTATCTTATACAATTCTAGAACAGCTTCATACCAGGTGCAAGGTTCGCTATTCACAATGTGATATACGCCGAAAGGCTTTTTAGAGTCGATAATTTCTTTGGTTTTTTTAGCCAGATCCGGTGCGTATGTGAAGCAGCTAGTTTCCTCATCCACAACCTTGACGACCTTATTCTTCTTTCCGGCTTCCAGCATGACATCAAAAAAACTTTTTTTGGCGTCTTTGGCTTTGGCTAGCTTGCCGAATAATTTTGACAACCGGATAATATAATATTTCTTCGTTATTTTCCTGATTTCCTTTTCGCCCGTCAACTTAGATCTTCCATATTTGGAAATTGGCCTCGGCTTGGCATTTTCGTCAAATCCGATGGCCGGCTGAAAAGTTTCATGCAGATTGCAAGATGAACAAGCATGGGCACATCCTTCCGGCTCCGGGATATCCGGATTCCCGTCAAAGACATAGTCGGTTGAATAGTGGACCAGCACCGCCCCGATTTCTTTGGCGGCTTTCGCCAAATATCCAGGCGCCAAACCGTTAACTTTTTTGGCAAAAGAATATTCTTTTGCATCCTCAGCCTTGTCGACTGCGTTATAAGCCGCCGCGTTTATTATAACCGATGGTCTTAATTTACTGATTTTATTTTTGACTTTTTTTTCCTGCGTAATGTCAACCCCGTTAGAAGTAAACCACTTAGAGCGCTTACCGTTCCGCGTGCGGAGCGGACTTCTAACGGGGTCAATTTCTTTTTTGTCCCAAGCAAAAACCGCATACTCCTTGTCCCGTTTAAAAACTTTGACCAATTCCTGTCCCAGCATGCCTTGGGCACCGATAATCACAATTTTTTCTTTTTTATTCATATATTTTTACGTTAAAATTTTTAAAAGATAGCGAGCACAAAATTTATTTCTAGTCGCCAGCACTACAATGTTAAAAATAATATTTCTAAACGGACCGAAAAACATTATAAACCCAAGCATCATATCGTGAATCCAGACCTCCCGGCGAATCGCCCTGATTTTTTTGCATTTGTATCGTGGATTAAGTATTTTTTTAGCCGTTTCTTCCCCAGAAACCAGTGCTTGATAAATGCCTTCTCCGGTAAACCCCGAGGTAAACCCAGCCGCATCACCGACTAAGAAAATATTTTTGAACTGAAATCCCCGGTAATCGCAATTGATGGGATGCGCTTCAAACTTTGCCGCAGACAAGTCGATTTTTTCATCGGCAATCCATTTCATAAAATTCTTGCGGGCTTTTTTTATGGAAAATAGCCGAGGAAAACAGCCATAGCCAATCGAAGTTATGTGGTTATGGGGAAAAATCCAACTATACCACGAACCGAATAACCCTGAATCGAAAAATATTTCAAATTCGTCGAACTTTTTGGGAATCCAATATTGGAATGCCACACCAATTAAAAGCGTTTTAAGCCCCACATATTTTCTAACCAAGGAATTTGATCCGTCGGCTCCCACTAAAAATGAAAATTCGATTTTCCGGCCATCTTGCAACACAACTTTTTCTCCGTCGATTTTCTGAACCTCGGTGCCTGTTTGTATATCTACATAATTTTGATCCAGGCGCTGTAATTGCCACTGTCCCAAGTCCTTCCGGCTGACACTGTGTATGAAATTTTCTCCGAAGTCCAGCTTGGTTCTAAATATTTTGGTCCGAAAAATAATATAACGGCTGGATCCCGAGAGCATCTCTTGCGGAATTTTCAGTAGCTCGATACTTTTACGGGTAAGTCCTCCGGCGCAAACCTTTGGTCCAATTTCCTCTTTTTTTTCTAAAAGCAAAACTTTTTTTCCGGCTGCACCGAGAATTTCCGCGCAGCGGAGCCCGCCCGGCCCGGCACCGACAATAATAACGTCATATTTATTTTCCATATTGATTTTTGTAGTAGTCTTTGTATTCTCCTGATTTTATTTTTTTCCACCAGTCCTGATTATTTTTATACCATTCGACGGTTTTTTTCAGTCCTTGGGTAAAATTGACACGCGGCTCCCAACCTAATTCCTTTTTAATTTTTGAAAAATTAATCGCATAGCGCTTGTCGTGTCCAGGACGATCTTTGACAAACTCAATAAAACTTTCATTTTTGTCCATTAATTTTAAAAGCTCATGCGTAATTTCGCGATTATTTTTTTCCGCGTTGCCGCCGATGCAATATGTTTCCCCGATGCTCTCCTTATGAATTATTAAATCGATAGCCGCGCAGTGGTCTTCCACATACAGCCAATCCCGCACGTTCAGACCGTCGCCATAAAGCGGAACTTTTTTATCCTCCAATAAATTGGTGATAAAAAGCGGAATTAGTTTTTCCGGAAAATGAAACGGTCCGTAATTATTGGAACAATTCGAGATGGTAACTGGCAAATCATAGGTATGAAAATATGCCCGAACTAAATGATCAGAAGCCGCCTTGGAAGCACTGTATGGACTCCGGGGGTCATAGGGAGTTTTCTCATTGAAAGCTGGATCATTGGGCGCAAGCGAACCGAAAACCTCATCCGTGGAAACGTGATGGAAGCGCTTATTTCCGTTATTTTTAGCTGCTTCTAAAAGCGTATGCGTGCCGATAACATTTGTGTGTATAAAAGAAATTGAATTCAGTATGGAACGGTCGACATGTGACTCGGCGGCAAAGTGGACAATCATATCAACTTCTTTGACAAGTTCATTAACCAATTTTGCATCGGCTATGTCCCCCTTTACAAATTTATAATTCGGATTGCCTTCACTGTCTTTCAGATTTTCCAAATTTCCGGCATAAGTCAAAAGATCCAGATTGACAATTTTGTAATCCGGATATTTTTTTAGTATGTAGTGGATAAAGTTGCTCCCGATAAATCCTGCCCCTCCTGTAATTAATAGTTTCATAAAATTAACACAAATTATAACCAGCTCGCCAGCGTCGCTACGCGAAGCTTTGCGGGCGGGTAAAGCCGGCGCCATTCGCGGTCAACAACTTCATATTCGCATCACATTAGTTAACGATCATTGACTAATGTGATAAATAAACAGATTTAAATTAAAATTTATATGGTGAGTCAGTTTTGTTTTCCCATCTCGTTTCGTCGATTTCTTCTTTTTTTCCTTCGCCTTTATACAGCTTATCTGGTAAATTTACGCACCAAGCATCTTTGTCAGAAATGCATCTATATGCGTGAACCACGCCTGGCGGGACAATGATCATAGATGGATTATCTTCCCCAA
>PFVN01000027.1 GCA_002790635.1 Candidatus Moranbacteria bacterium CG_4_9_14_3_um_filter_42_9 | reverse complement strand
AGGTGTGGGGGTAAAATGCAAAAAAATGTTCGACTAGGCCACTATTGCAAACCCTTGTGACTGTGAATAAGCATAGCATACTCTGCGTTTTTTGACAAGGGCTACGCCCAAAAACGCCTATTTTAAAGGATTTTTCGGTAATTTTTCTATAAAAAAGCCAGTGGTACCCGGTTGGGTTCACTGGCCGACGAATGAAAGCAACAAACCTCTGTTCACCGAATGGGCAAACTAATTTGGCCATTGCAATTAAGACAGAGGGTTATTTGCCTCCCCCCTTGGACAAATCCACTGCCCATTCCTGGAGAAGGATTGGAGCACCTACAAGGCTTTTCGCAGCGATCTCGAAAATCCGGATTGCCGGAAAATTTGATTCCCTTTTTTTCGGCGATACTACCTTTTATCGGTTTCATGGTACAAGACCACTTTCGGATTGCATGTCTCTTTGATGGGCGATGTTCCGCCGCCTGGCCAAATTGTTCAGGTACTTAAATTTTCTGTTGGTATCCATGTCTCGTATTGCGAATGGATCAAGGCTGAGTGATTTGTGAAACTCATCTTTTCTGATCCAGAGCCGATACCACGCCAGAAGGATTCCCCTGTTCCAAATGCTCCTTTTTACTTTCCCGCAAAATTCATGAAGGCATGCATGCGCAATCCTTGCCTGGACTTTTATCCAATAGATGATTTCCTGGTATGTGAGTGCCCTAATCCACAAATATACCAATTCGAAAGCCAATCTTATTTTGCTGATCTTCATCGCCCACTCTCCTTTCTTGGTCAAATAGGTTGGCTGCAATAAGTTACTATATCTATTTTTTCAAGAACTGCGAGAGCCGTTGCTCTTCGTGATTATTTATCAAACTATTGCAAAAAATAAGCAACAAGTCAATTAGTCAGTAATAATTTGGCATTTGGATTTTGGATTTTGACAGTCGTAGACGACATCCCCTCTTTCGTCCGTCCGAATTATATTTACGCCCATATTTTTGAGCTTTTCTAAAATTTCCGGCGCGGGATGGCCGTATTTATTGTTGGTGCCGACGGAAATGACGGCATCGCGGGGACTCACCGCTTTCAGAAATTCTTCGCCCGAAGAATATTTGGAGCCATGATGCCCGACTTTTAAAACTTGCGACTTTATATTTTCTCCGCTTTTTGTCAGCGCCTGTTCTCCGTCGCTCGGTAAATCGCCCGTGAAAATAAAAGAATTTTCGCCAAATGTCAGACGCGTCACGATACTGTTGAGATTCGTGTCTTTCTCCTCTGAATTATAATTTTCCGACGGACTAACAATTTTCATTTCCAGGCCGTCCCCCATTTTTATATTAACCCCTGCCACACCTTCAAGTTCGTTTATTTTTTCCGAATTGATCAATTCCCGATATTTTTTATAGACTTGCGACTCACTTTGGGTTTGGGTATCAATTATTTCCCCGATTTGATATACCCGCATCAGATCGATTAGTCCGCCGATGTGATCCGCATCCGGATGAGTCGCGATTACCACTTCTATTTTACGATCCCAGAAAGGAACATGTTTTCCCAGTTTTTCCAAAAGTCTCTGTCCACTCGGCCCACCGTCAATCAAGATCTGATTTTGGCCACGGGAAATAAAAATCGCGTCCCCTTGCCCGACATCCAAATAAATTACTTTCAGATCCTGTCGGGTAGAATAAAAAATAATTCCGGCCAAAATCAAGCTTAGCGCCAAAAGACCGCTTAGCGTTAAATATACTATTTTTCTATTCCTTTTCAGCATAAAATTTCTCTCTTTTTCGCAGCATAAACATTATCCTGATTAAAAGAATATACCAAACAATCGCCCAATACCAGGCAAAACTTTTTATCTCCACACTTGACCAGTTGAGACCGGCTAAAAAATTTATCGCTTCCACTTCATATTTGAGGAGTAAAAATACAAGCCAAGAAAAAACTGGGGCGAGTGGCGGAATCAGAAGTTTTAAAATCACCGCGAAAAATCCCAAAAGCATCGTCAGTGGAATAATCGGTAAAACTAAAATATTAGCCAGCGGGGAAATCAGGGAGAGTTTTCCAAAGTTAATTAAAATTATCGGCAACACAAAAATTTGTGCTGAAATTGTAAGGCCCAACAGCTCCAAAATCCCAAAGACTTTATTCTTTTTTATCAGATGTCTTTCCAAAAACGGATAAAGATAAACTATGCCAAGAGTCGCCAAAAAAGAAAGCTGGAATCCGATGTCCCAGCGGAGAAGCAGCGGGTTGATAAGGAGCATGACGGCAGCACTCGCCACAATGGCGTTCTGCGAATTAGCCAGGCGTCCGCTTTTCATCGCCCAAATGAGCAGTCCCCCCATCACTCCGGCCCGCACGGCGGAAGACGGAAAACCAATCATCAGGATGAATAAAAAAATTCCAAGGATGGCCCCCCAAAAGGCTTGCTGACGCCAAAAACCTAAAAAGATCAAGGCGAGCATCAGATATTCAGCAATGATGGTGACATTATATCCAGACACGGCTACGATATGGGTCATGCCGGTCCGGGAAAAATTATCCTGGACGCTTTTCGGCAGTTTCGCGTCCCCGCCCAGCAGCAGTCCTTCCAAAAGACCGGCTTCCGGCAGCGGGATCATTTCCGCCATCGCACCGCCAAATTTATTTTTCAATTTTATTACTGCGGCGTAAAAATTATTGCCTTTGTCCCGATTTAATAATTCTATTTTTACTCCGGAACAAATGTAATAAATCCTGTCCTTGGCCAGATACATCCGATAGTCAAAGCCCTCGGCAAAATTCTTCGGAGTCTCTAAAGTGCATTTCAAATTTATTTCGTCGCCATAGCGGTATTCCGGATAAAGATTGGTATTTATTAACACTTTTAAGAATTTGGAAACCTCGCTTCCAAGTGGAATTTCAGCTATTATTTTTTGGTATTTCCCGCTATTTTCCGGTTCCTTGACGATCAGGGCTTGGCCAGAAAAAGTTTGTCCGGTATAATTTGTCGCGCTTATTTTACTAAGTTTTGCTCCCGTCAGCCAAAAACCAAAAATAAAAAACAACCCGGCGAAAGTTGTAATATAAACTTTTTTATTTTTATAAAAGACAACTAAAAATATCAAAAGAAAAGCAATTGCGAGAAGAAAATAATAATCTGCGATTGCTTTTTGATAAAAAGAGGCTAAAAATATTCCTCCAATAAAACTAAGCGATAAAATGAGAAATATTTTTGATTTAGTCATGCAATATCCACTATTTTTATCTTTGCGGTTTTGCCGCCTACGATTTGGACTGACGATTTAGAAACATTAAAATATTCCGCCAGGATTTTTATAAGCATATCGTTAGCTTTCCCGTCAACCGGCGGAGCGGTGAGTTTGACTTTGTATTCCCCTTCTGAAATCTTTACCACTTCGTTCTTGGAAGAACGGGGCGAAACTTTGACGTAAATTCTCATCGACGTATTTCAACTTTCCCAAAATTATTCTCTATTTTCTTTTTTATATTTTCCAGATTAAGCGTTTTGCCTTTCGTTTTCTTTTTGAGGCGCGGATCCAAAATTTTTCCCTCGCGATATTCTTGGAGATAATAGGCCGGCGCGCCTTTTATCCACTTGGCAATCTCCTCAAAATCTTTTCCCGTGTGAATTCCCGGCACGACTGTTGTTCGGAATTCGTAGGGAATTCGGCTGTGCATTATGAGATCGACGCTCAGGTTTATCCGGCCTTTATCTATTTTTGTATTGGTGGTTTTGCCGTAATTTCTGATCTGATTTTTGATGTCCATTGCAATATAGTCCACTAGCCGCGCATCAATGATTTTTTTGAGCAGGTCCGGCCTTGCTCCATTCGTGTCCAGTTTTACTAAAAATCCCAGTTTTTTTATTTTCTTGATAAAATCAACAATATCCGGCTGGATGAGCGGCTCTCCGCCGGTGATGCAGACGCCTTCCAGTTTATCTTGTCGTTTTTTGAGAAAATCCAAAAATTCTTTTTCTGATTTTTCATCGTGGACCAGTTTCAAATTGACCAGCTCCGGATTATGGCAAAACGGGCAACGGAAATTGCAGCCCACGGTAAAAACCGTCGTGGCCAGTTTGCCCGGATAATCTATTAAAGTCAACTTTTGATAACCACCAAGCAACATAATTTTAAATTTTTAATTTTAATTAAATCCCAATGAATAAATTTTAATAATTTAGGCATTTGGCAATTTAAAATTGACTTAAAATTTGAAATTTAGAATTTAAAATTTTTCTATAATAATTCAGGGCAATATCCCCTTAAAAGACATTGCCCTGACTATCTTTTTGGCGCACTAGCAGCAAGCTGAACTTTTGACCGCGAATTCCATCCGATCTTTATACTCGGCCTGTTTCCCTTTGTTCCATTGACCGACTGGCCGGATGTAACCAACTACGCGCGAATAAACCTCGGTCTGGCGGAAATTTTTGAGTATCGGATCTTTTTGGTGACAGCTTTTGCACTTCACAAAAAACTCTGAATTAACTTGGTAGGGCATATACTCTTCGTTCTGAGCGAGAGTCTTGCCGCAATCGTGACAAATGTATTTTTTCATAATTTTGCTTGCCCCGTGATGAAATTTTGCGAAAGCAAAATTTAATTTTACGGGGTTTTTGTTTTAATTATTTATATTGAAATTTATTTTTTATTTTCAACCACAAATTCTTTGCGCTCGCTGAACTCAGCCTGCTTGCCCTTGTTCCATTGTTCTACCGGACGGATATAGCCAACTACGCGCGAATAAATTTCCGTCTTCTGCTCAATCACGCATTTAGGACACGTCGGATGCTCGCCGATAAGATAGCCATGGACCGGACAGATACTGAAAGTCGGAGTGATGGTGAAATAGGGCAAGGAATAAGTTTCGGCAATTTTCCGCCCCAGTTTTTTGGTCGTCTCGGTGTCTAGAATCCTTTCTCCGAGAAATCCGTGCAGCACCGTCCCGCCGGTATATTTGGTTTGCAGTCCGTCTTGCAAATCCAGAGCCTCAAAAATATCTTCCGTAAAAGAAACCGGGAGCTGGGAAGAATTCGTATAATACGGTTCAGCTCCTTCGGATCGGACGGCCTGGTCGTTAGCAAAAACTATTTCAGGATATTTTTCTTTGTCGCTTTTGGCCAGACGATAAGCGGTGCCTTCGGCCGGAGTA
>PFVN01000030.1:1262-4423 GCA_002790635.1 Candidatus Moranbacteria bacterium CG_4_9_14_3_um_filter_42_9 | reverse complement strand
GAGGTTTACCCAAACCTAACATGCGGGGGTTTCCCGTTTTACCGTCGGTAAGCCCGTTAAACGTAATCGGTGCGACATCGGCAGAGTCGTCGTAATCCTCGAAATCTTTGGAGCTATCGTAATACCAGACGTAATTTTGCGGCACTCCCGGTTCAATAACGCCATCAGCTTTTTGGTATAACAGTTTAGACCCATCTTTAGAAATCACGGGCCACTGTACTTCGGCCCAGGTGCCGCTATCTACCGTTACCCCCATTTTTTGTGGGAATGATGCAAAAACTATGTTTGCGTCATCTGTGGGGTTTGCCGAGTAGTGGAAGGCCCACTTCTTACCATCTTGGCTTAAACTAAACTGCATTGACCCAAAACCAAAACTTTCGGTTATAAGGCTGTAGTCCGCGGAAAATTTACCAATATCAAAAGTAACCAATCTTTCCGAAGCATCCCCGGTTTTTGCCAGCAAGGTGCCATTACCTACAAACCCTATTACATAATCAAGAGGTGTAAGGGCAGTAGTTTGAGACGTTTTTATATCCTTCAATACAAATCCCGATAACGATTGGGGAGAGAACTTTTCAACAGTGTCCCACGGTGCCATAGCGTTTTTTATAGAAGCAAGGCTGTCTTTTTGCGAATAGTACAGAATTTTCGAGCTATCCGGTGACCACGCTGTAATGTAAGTTACATTTCCGCCTGTGCTGATTTTAGTTTTAACCAAGGTTTCATTTGATAGCACCCACAAATCGTGAGCGTCGCCATCAATGTAGGCTGTGAATCTCAGATCCGGCGAAACAAGCGGGTCGGAATTTCCCAAGCCCAGTTCACCTCCGCAACAATTTATCAACGCTCCCGCGTCTTTAAGGGTTTTGGTGCCCAAGTCGAATATTTTTAGGTTTTTATCTGTGGCACTGTAGATGGGGTATCCTTGCTTATTGGACGTTGGGGCTTTCCAGACGGGTATTTCTTTAGTTGGGGTGGCCGGTTGCACTGTGGGTTTGGAAATAACAGTGATTGTGGGCAGAAGGGCTGGAATAAATTGTGATTTTTGAAGATAATAAATAGAAAGAGGCGCGATAATTGCGCCAATGAGAAACGCGATAAATACTGAAATTGTTCCTGATTGCGTTTGGGACTTGTCGGAATGTTTAGTCATGGTTATATGTTAGCATTTTATGGGGTGCGGGATAAAAAAGCAGCAGGTCAAAAAATGATCTGCTGTTGTAGACAGGTATTCTAACGAATCCTAATTTGCGGCGGGGCACCACAAGGGACGCTGAGCGCAAAGTTGTTGGTATACGTCCTTATTCATTACCGAAAGTATACGTTCCAGACTTTCGGTAAGGGTTGCGTTGCGGACTTCCGCATGTTCTCCGACACTAAACGTTGCTACCATTGTCTTGCCCGCCATTTTTCCGCACTCAGTACAGTGTCTGGTTGCCGTTGTGACAAACACTGCTTTGTGAAGTACGAGGGTGCCCATCGCAAGGCCACTGGTTTCGAAGAAATTGCGTACCTGCTCCATTACGTAATCTGTGAGCTCGTGCGTAGTGCTGTCATCCCACGGTTTGCGAAAAGGAATGCCGTAACTTCTGCTGGTTGCAGTACTCGGATCGGCGCTTGCCCTTCCGAAACTGCAGGTCACCCGCAGAAACCACGTGTTGCCTTTGTGGCATTGGTGTGTAATCGCGTCCATGCTTTTCTCCTTATGTAGTTTTATGGATAGATCAGATTATATTAGCTTGTACCGATAAGTCAAACAGTCGCTAGTGGCCACAAAACGGCTAAAACTTTACCCAATAGTTTATCTTTGCTTTTGCTCTGAGCTCCTCGATTAGTTTTTTAGTTTCGGTATCGATTTTTTGCTGTTGCAGGAAGCTAAGAATCTGTGGTTTCAAGGTTTCTGGATCTTGGTCTTTAGGTAAAGTGTCCTTGTTTTCCGTAAGGTATTTGCTAACTTCTGCGTCTGTGACAGCTATACGATTGGCTATAAGTTTTTCCAGTTGTTTGTTGGTAAATAAGATGTCGTTAAAGGCGGCTCTAGTAAGATTTTGTTGTTTTAGTGTGTCATCGAGATTCGATCCTTGCGTTTTTAGCTGTTCTTCCAGCTTTTTTAGGTCGTCATTCGTTTCTTGAGGAGTTACAGTTATTTTAAGGGCCTTTGCTTCTTGATCAATTAGGGTCTGATTGATTATCCCATCCATAATCGCTTGCCCCGCTCTTCTTTCGGTTTCTTTGGCTACAGCAAGTCGGCTAATCGGTTTGCCGTTAACCGTTGCTGCAATAACCAAACCTCTTTCGGCGTATATTCCATAAACCAAAACTACACCGCCCAAAATTATTCCAAGCAGTTTATAATTTATCTTAAGCTTTGTGTTTGGGTATCTGGCTTTGATTCTTTTTGCAATTTTGCTAAAAAAGTTGCCCGTTGCAGGTTTACTTACCGGCTCTATATTGGGTTGATTTGTTGCTTCTTCGATCATTCAACCAGTATATCACCGTTTTTAAAATAGGCGATAGTTTTTACCAACCCTTTCTCCAAGTTTATTTTAGGTTCCCAATCTAGTTTTTCTTTAGCCAGCGATATATCCGGTTTTCTAACCAATGGGTCATCCTGAGGAAGCGGTTTTTTCACGATTTCCGATTTGGATCCGGTCAGTCCCACCACCATTTCTGCCAACCGAAGTATTGTAAATTCTCCCGGGTTTCCAAGATTTACAGGTCCCATAAAATCATCCGTATGCATCATTTTATAAATTCCTTCGATCAGATCATCTACGTAGCAAAAAGACCTCGTTTGTGTACCGTCGCCATAAATTGTAATCGGTTCGTTTGCTAAGGCCTGCAAAATAATGTTAGACACAACCCGTCCATCATTTCTTGCCATTCTAGTTCCGTAAGTATTGAAGATGCGAACCACCCTTATTTCAAGACCGTGTTGCCGATTATAGTCAAAAAACAAGGTTTCGGCGACACGTTTTCCTTCGTCGTAACAGGCGCGAGGCCCAATCGTATTTACATTGCCTTTGTATTTTTCGTTTTGGGGGTGCTCTTTGGGGTCGCCGTAAACTTCAGAGGTGGATGCTTGCAGAATTCGAGCCTTGTGTTTTTTGGCAAGACCTAACATGTTAATAACACCAAGCGTGTTTGCTTTAATTGTACGC